>WTID01000011.1:1634-4455 GCA_011522855.1 Flavobacteriales bacterium | reverse complement strand
GGGAACCGTCACCCTCAAATACTGAAGCCATGCGTCACATGATCCACATCATCCAGCGTGCGGCACAAGGGGCCGTTCTCATCAGCATCCTCTCAGGAGGCGTCCTGCAGGCGCAGCAGCTCTCCCGCCAGAGCCAGTTCGTCCAGAACCCCTTCCTCGTGAATCCGGCCTTTGCCGGCACCGAGCTGGGCACGTTTGCCTCCCTCAGCCACCGCGAGCAGTGGGTGGGCTTCCACGGTGCGCCGTCCACGAGTTCCGTGACCGTGACCTCGAGTCTGCCGAACCGCTTTGGGTTCGGCATCGCCGTGGAGCGCGATGACCAGGGGGGAGCCTACCGCCGCACCGGTTTCGAGCTGGCGGGCACCTACACCATTGACCTCAACAACCAGGACGCTGTCGCCTTCGGCCTCGGCCTGATGGGGCGGAACACCCGCTTCGACGGTTCCGACCTTGAGCTCTGGCAGCCGGGTGATTTGGCCATCCTGGGCAACGTGGAGAGCAACTTCTCCTTCGACTCCCGCTTCGGACTGATGGTCTTCGGCGAGTTCTACCAGTTCGGCCTGGCGGTGAGCAACCTGCTCCAGACCCCGTTCGGGCTCGAGTCCGAGCCGACGAACTCCCGGAACCGCGGCGTGCGTCACTACGCGTTCACCGGACGGTATGACTACACCGTCGATGGCGATTGGACCGTCCAGCCCGCGGTGATGCTCCGCTTCACGGAAATCACCCCGATCCAGCTCGATCTGCACGCCCGGGCCTTCTATCAGGGGCAGTATTGGGCCGGCCTCGGATTCCGTCAGGGAGACGCCTTCGTGCTGTCCGCCGGCGCCATTTTCCAGGACATCCAGGTGGGCTACGCTTACGATGCCGGTACGGGCCGCGTCGGCAACCTCAGCCCGAACACGCACGAAATCACCGTATCTTACGTATTGCCGCGCCGTGGGGCGGGCTTCTCGAGCCGTGGGTTCGGAGGCCGCATCCTCGACCGGAACCTCATCATCCGCAATTGAAGACTCCCATGATGGCCCGCCTGTCCCTTCTGGTTCTCATCATCGCCTCCGTCAGCTCGACGCAGGCTCAATTCAAGTCCCTCGTCGTCGAAGAAGTCGACAACAAGGGCGCTGTCCCCGGACGCACCTACCGTGTCTATGCCCAGATGGAGGCGGAAGGAGATGTCATCGACGCCGTCTTCGGCGATGGACAGGATTACCTCGAGATCACCAGCACGGCTCCCTTCTACCAGCATGAGATGGGGGGGAACAGTGCCAATGAGCTCCAGCGGGCCGATGTCTTCACCATCGACGGACTCAAGTACGACAGCTGGGTGACCATCGGATACGAGGACAACTACATGAACGCCCTCACGGCCTTCCTGATGGACTTCACCGAGTTCGAGCAGGGCGGCAAGCTCTACACCAACAATGGCGCTTGGTTCGTCACCCCGGACATGCGCCAGGCTGCAGCCGGCCCGGACGGCAAGCTGCTCCTGATGCAGCTCACCACCGAAGGCGAGGTGCGCGGCGTCATCAACCTACATGGACGGACCCGCCCTCTCCCGCTTCGCGACGCCGGTGAACGGGCCATGTATCCGGACAGCCTCATTCCGCGTCTGATTGACCAGCGGAACATCGAGCTCAGCATCCGCTGACCCCGGACCCGCGAACAGAAAAAGGCGCCACGAGGCGCCTTTTTTCTTGGGATTGACCGCGGGGCGGTGAGGCTGGACTCAGTCGTACTTCACGCCTTGCACGGAGGTGCTGTCGGCGTCGAAGGCCAAGGCGGCTGAGTTGATGCAGTAGCGTAGCCCCGTCGGCCGGGGACCATCCTCGAACACGTGGCCGAGGTGGCCGCCGCAAGCAGAGCACAGCACCTCCACGCGCCGCATGCCCCAACTGTCGTCCTCTTCTTCCAGAACGGCGGAGCCTTCAGCGGGTTGGAAAAAGCTGGGCCATCCGGTACCGGATTCGAATTTGTGGTCCGAATCAAAGAGGGCCTGTCCGCAACCGGCGCAGCGGTAAACGCCCTTTTCTTGGTGGTCCCAGAATTCGCCGGTGAAGGCGCGCTCGGTGCCCTTTTCGCGGAGCACGAAGCAGGCCATGTGCGGCAGCTCTTCTTTCCATTCGGCTTCGGACTTGGTCACGGCCAGCGTATCGGATGTGCTCGCGGTGTCCGTCTGGACGGAGCGGTCCGTCTGGGCCGAGCATCCAGTCAGGAGGCCCAAGAAGAGGAGCAGGGAGAGGGAGGGAAGGGGAAATCGGGTCATGTCGCAGTGCTTTCAAGGGTGAAGCCGGTCCCGGAGGAACGACGCCGTCACCGACTGCACGGATTGTGCCACCTTTTCCGGGGTGCCCATCGCCACGCATTGGCCGCCATGGGTGCCGCCGCCTGGACCGAGGTCCACAATGTGGTCTGCACAGGCCATCACATCGAGGTTGTGCTCCACACAGATGACGGTGTGGCCCTGCCGGATGAGGGCGTCGAACGCCTCCAGCAACTGGGCGACGTCGTGGAAATGGAGGCCCGTGGTCGGCTCGTCGAAGATGAAGACGGTGTGCCCGGCCCGGTCCCCCTTGGCGAGGAAGGCCCCGAGTTTGATCCGCTGGGCCTCGCCACCGCTGAGCGTCGTGGCGCTCTGTCCGAGGGTGACATAGCCGAGGCCCACTTCAAGCAGGGGCGCGAGTTTGCGGACGATGCCGCGCTCGGCCGCTGTAGGCTTGGGGCGACGACCGAAGAAGTCCGACGCCTCCGCCACCGTCATCGAGAGCACGTCATGGATGTTGCGTCCGTCCACCTCGATCTCCAGCACGGGGTCGGTGAACCG
>WTID01000011.1:0-1534 GCA_011522855.1 Flavobacteriales bacterium | reverse complement strand
AGGAAGTCGGCGTCGACGCCTTGAAGGTTGTGCTCCTTGGCGTTGCGCACGGACAGGGTGCCGATGCCGGGCCGGCGGTTCTGGGGAACGGCAATGCGACGGGCGCCGTTGAGGTAGTCGGCCGTGAGTGAGTCGGGCGCGGTAAGCAGGGCGTCCAGACCACCGGAGAACATGATCTGGCCGCCTTCGCTGCCCGCTTGGGGGCCGAGGTCGACCACGTGGTCCGCCGCGCGGATGACGGACTCTTCGTGCTCGACGACCACGACGGTGTTGCCGAGGTCGCGGAGTCCCGAGAGCACGCGGATGAGGCGGTCGGTGTCGTGGGGGTGAAGTCCGATGCTCGGCTCGTCCAGGACATAGGTGCTACCGACAAGGCTGCTGCCGAGGCTGGTGCCCAGCTGAATGCGCTGGCTTTCGCCTCCACTGAGGGTTGCGCTGCCCCGGTTCAAGGTGAGGTATCCGAGCCCCACGTCCAGCAGGAATTGGAGACGATGCCGGATTTCGAGCAGGAGCCGCTGGCCGATTTCCTGTTCGGTTTCCGTGAGCTGGAGGCCATCCAACACCTGCATGACCTCTTCGATGGGCAAGCCGAGCAACTCGGGGAGTTGCCGCCCGTCGACTTGGACATAACCTGCTTCCTGTCGGAGGCGGCTTCCCCCGCAATGGTCACAGGCTGTCCGTCCGCGGTACCGGCTGAGCATGACCCGGTTCTGGATCTTGTAGCTCTTGGCCTCCAGCCGCGAGAAGAAGTCGTCAATGCCCTTCCACGAGCGGGTGCCCTGCCACAATTGGCGTTTCTGCTTGGCGGTCAGGTCGGCGTAGGGGGTGTGGACGGGGAAATCCTCGTCGTAGGCGTTCTGGAGGACACGCTGCTTGTATCGGCTGGCCTTTTCGCCGCGCCAAGGCGCCACCGCATCCTCATAGACGCTTTTGGAGGGGTCGGGGATGACCAGATCCTCGCTGATGCCGATGACATGGCCGAAGCCTTCACATCGGGGGCAGGCCCCTTGAGGGCTGTTGAAGCTGAAGAGGTCGGGGGCGGGGAGCTCGAAGGCCATCCCGTCCAGTTCATAGCGGTCCGAGAAGGAGTCGATGCGCGTGCCATCGGATTCTACCCAATGCAATTCGCAGACTCCATGCCCTTCATAGAAGGCGGTGTCGGCCGAGTCGGCCAGGCGGTACATGAATTCCTCGCGGCCGTCTTCTTCCGGCACGGCCAATCGATCGATGACCAGGTGGAGGGTGACCTCGATGGGCGCGGTTCCGGCCTCCTCTTGCGCCCGGATGGCCGTCAGTTGGTCCTCGATGGTGGTGGCGACGCCGTCGGCCAGGAGACGGGCAAATCCTTGTTGCTGCCAGACTTCGAGTTGCGCGGCCAGCGTTCGGTCCTCGGGCACGGAGACAGGAGCACAGACCATGAACCGGCCGCCCTCCGGTTGGGTACCGGCCGCATTCACTACATCGGTGACGGTGTCCTTTCGGACTTCACCGCCCGAGACCGGGCTGAACGTCCGACCGAGCCTCGCCCACAACA
>WTID01000268.1 GCA_011522855.1 Flavobacteriales bacterium | reverse complement strand
GGACTTGGACGAAGGCACCGTTTCCTGAAGTTAACCCCATCAGGGTTGCCACCGCTCATCGAGCACAAAAGCCGTGTCGTTCAAAGCGGACAAGAAGGCGAGCAGCTCGGTCCGTTCCCCGGAGGACAGGGTGAACGGGGCCAACAGGGAATCCTGATGGGCATGGCCGGCACCGCCCGTGGCATAGTGGTCCACCACCTCCTCCAGCGTGGAGAACCGCCCATCGTGCATGTAGGGCGCGGTAAAGCCGATGTTGCGCAGCGTGGGAATCTTGAACGCCCCGCTGTCCGACGGCTCGCCGGTGAGGCGCCACCGGCCCGGGTCCACCGAAACCGCCTCGAGGCCGTTGTTGGCGAAGCCGTGAGTGGTGAAGAGGGGCGGTGTGTGGCACCGGTCGCATCCCAGGCCCTCCCCGCCGAACAGGGCGGCCCCGGCTTCCACTTCGGCGGCCACCGGTTCTCCACGTTGCCAGCGGTCCCACGGCGCGTCCCCGCTGATCAGGCTCCGTTGGAAGGTGGCCAACGCGCGGGTCATCACGAAGGGATCGAGTGCCCGGCCATAGGCGGCCTCCGATTGGATGGCATAGTCTTCGGCCAGCTCCTCGCAGACGGTCACGATGTTGTGCGCCATCTCGCTGGGTTCCTGGAGCGGGACGAGCACCTGCATTTCAAGGGTCGGCACCCCGCCCTCGGACATGAAGTGGGGCTGGTAGACCGCGTTGGTCAAGGTGGCCGCGTTGCGCTCCCCCACCACGCCGAGGGCGCCGGGCGTGACCGGCTCGGGCGCGGCGAAAGCGCGCTCCGGAATGTGGCAGGTGGCGCAGCTCACGGCGCCATCGATCGACAGCCGCGGGTCGAAGAAGAGCGCACGTCCCAGGGCCCACCGCACATCGGTGAACCCATTGTCCTCAGGGAACTCCGGCAGGGTCCAGCCGTCCGGCACCTGCAAAACGTCCACGTAGGTCGGCGGGATGGGATCGGGAACGGGCGGATTCTGGTCGCACCCCACCCAGAACAAGACCACCGCGGCGAGGCCGAAGCGAACGGGTTGGGACAAAGGGAGACGAGAAGCCATGGGACAAAGATGGAACACCCACCGCGCCGCGCAGGTTGTCCGGGTCACGGCGTGCCGTGGAAGGTCACCGAATAATCGAGGACCGTCCAGGTCTCCGTACCGTAATCGCCGCCTTGGTAGCGGGGTCCCAGCTCCCACCGGCCGTCGTAGGGCAACAGGATGGACCCGGCGTGCGGGAAGAGCTCTTCGAACACGTAGATGTTCTGGAACCAGCCGTCCTCCTGCAGTTCACCCAGCGGATTGTCCTCCGGCGTGAAGAGCAGGCTCTCGTTGAACTCCATGTACCAGAGGTAGCTGTCGGTCACCGGATGGTAGCTGACCTGTCCCGTGACGAAGGGCGTGGGCCCGAAGAAGCGGACATGGTTGAATTCAATCGGAATGTTGGTGATCATCCACGTCTGGTCCACCCAGGCCGTGTCGAGCTGCATCTCCCCGGCCGAATCCTCCCGCAGTTGGATGTCCATGGCGGCGAGGGTGAACTCGACGCTGTCGAGCGGCACCAGCCCTTCCATCATGTCATCACAGTATACCTCCCACGCCGACTTCACGATGGAATCGACGGCCATCTCCCAGGCGGTCAGGAAACCGGTGAGGTCTGACGCGGTGATGATGCCGTCCCCGTTGTAGTCGGGATTCCAGCTGCCCTGCGACCACGAGGGGGCGCAGACGCCGAGAAGACAGAGGAGAAAGACGTGGCGAAGCAAACGGTTCATGGCCCTGGAGGGACAATCTGGTCTTCATAAAGATACCCCACATCGAGCGCCAACGCAAGTTGGTCGATTTCTCAACGCCATTCGGCCGGCGCGAGCGTCATCCAAAGCAACAGGATGGCCGCGAGGGTCACGAGGTTGAGCAAGACGCCGACCCGGGCCATCTCGGCCATGCGGATGCGGCCGGAAGAGAACACGATGGCGTTGGGCGGGGTCGCCATGGGCAGCATGAAGGCACCACTGGAGGCCAGGGCCACGGGAGCCGCGAAATACAGGGGGTGCACCCCCATCCCGATGGCCAGGATGCCTGCCACCGGCGTCAGCAACAGGGTCAGGGCCAGGTTGCTCATCAGCTCCGTCGCGAAGAGTCCGATCGCGGTGACGAGGATGAGCATCGCCCCTTCCGACCATCCCAACCCGGCCGCCCCATCGGCCAGGAGGCCGGCCCACCCGGCCGCCTCGAATCCCTTGGCCAGGGCCAGCCCGCCGCCGAACAGCAACAGGATGTCCCAGGGCAACCGACCGAGGTCCCGCGCCTCAAGGAGGCGGTCCGCTTTGTCCTGGTCTCCTCCAGCCGGCAAAGCGAAGCACGCGATGGCCGCCACGACCGCCACGGAGGTGTCGTTGAGGGCCAGCTCCCATTGAGCAAGCCAGACGTTCAAGGGCCGGCGGAACATCCAGAGCAGGGCGGTGCCAAGGAACAGGACCATCACCCGCTTCTCGGCCGTCCCCATGATGGGGAGGGCGCTCAATTCCCGCTGGACCACCTCGCGCGACCCACCACTTCCTCCGCCCTTCGGGAGCCGGTGCACGGCCACGAGCAACGCGTAGACGAGAAGCAGCACGACGGCCGAGATGGGCAGGCCCACGGACATCCACTCCACGAATCCGATCTCCACGCCAAATCGGTCGCTCGCCACGCCAGCCAGCGCCGCATTGGGCGGGGTCCCGACGAGGGTCGCCATCCCTCCCGTGTTGGCGCCATAGGCGACGCCGAGGATGAGGGCTGGCCCCCAGGGCCGCCGCCCCTCCCGCTCCTCGAGCAGGCCGAGCACCGCCGTGGCCATGGGAAGCATCATCAGGGTGGTGGCCGTGTTGGAAATCCACATGCTGAGCAGGGCCGTTGCCAGCATGAAGCCGAACAACGTCCGGCGTGGACCACCGCCCAGCCGGTGGAGCAGGTGCAAGGCAAAGCGGCGGTGCAGCCCATGCCGCTCGAGGGCCAGGGCGAGGACAAAGCCCCCCAGGAACAGCCAGATGAAGCGGGAGCCGAACGGGGCGGCCGTGGCCGACAGGTCCATCACCCCGAAGACGGGAAACAGGGCGAGCGGAAGCAGGCTGGTCGGCCCGAGGGGCACGGCCCCGCCAATCCACCACCACAGCATCCACCAGGCCGTGCCGGCGAGGGCTCCTTGATGGACCTCACCTCCCGGCAGGAGCGCCAGCGCGAGGACGAACCCGACCGGTCCTCCCCAGAATGCGAGCCCATCCTTGAGGGTCATGGCATCAGGGCGATGTATACCGGCAGGTGGTCCGACATGTAGAAGCCATCAAGGATGCGTTCCTCGGTGCAGTACCACAGGACTTCCCCCCCGTCGACCAGCAGGTGGTCGATGCGCGGGGCGCCCCGCAGGCCGGTGGTCGCAAAGCCGGTGTAGGTCCCGATCTTTTGGCGACACCGTTTGCGGGCCACATGGTGGGCGTCGGCCAGCCGGCCGGCCGTCAGCACATCGAGGGCCGGTGAACCGGGTTCGGCATTGAGGTCGCCCATCAGCAGGTTGACATCGGCGGAGCTGCCGGCCATCCGCATGGAGAGCATCCGTGCGGAGGCCTCCCGCGCCACCTCCCCGATGTGGCTGAAGTGAGCATTGATGAGGCGGAAAACCTTGCCCGTCTGCCGGTCATGGAGGACCACCACCGTGGCGATGCGCGGCAATTCGGCATCCCAACCAATCGATCCGACCTCCTGGGGCGTGGGGCTCAGCCACAGGGTCTCGGCGTGGATGCGCTCGAAGCGGTCCCGATTCCAGAAGATGGGACAGGCTTCCCCGGCGCGACCCCCGTCGTCCCGGCCCACGCCATAGGAATCGTGTCGGGGAAGTCCGGCCACGAGGTCGTCCATCTGGTGGGACAGGACCTCCTGGAAACCGAGCAGGTCATACCAGGACACCGAGCCGATGACGGTCTCGCGACGCTCGGCCCAGGAGACGGGATCGCCCGGGTTGTCGTAGCGGATGTTGAACGTCACGACGGCCACCTCATCCGGATGCTGGGCGCTCGACGGCAAGGTGTGCAGTCCGAGGAGAAGCAAAGCGAAGACCGGAAGGGAAAAGCGCGGCATGGAGGCCAAGGTAGCACCGGCCCGGGGCGTATTTTCGCCGCCTTCATCGGCATTTGCCACATTGTCCCGACCCTTGGCCCGCACATCCCGCCTCTTCCACAAAGGCACCCTCCTCGAGCTCGACATCCTCGACGTCGCCTACGGCGGCAAGGGCATCGCCAAGGTGCCGACCGAGGACGGCGACTTCACCGTCTTCGTGCCCAATGCCATCCGTGGACAACGGGTGCGGGCCCGCGTCTCCCTCTGCAAGCGACGCCACGCGGAAGCCCGCATCACCGCCGTGCTGAAGCGGGCCCCGGGCGAGGTGGAAACCCCTCACCAAGCCATCCCGGGCGCCCCGTACATCACCCTGCCCTTGGAGGCCCAACGGGAGTGGAAGGAGCGCACCACGCTCGACGTCTACCGCCGCATCGGAGGGGTCCCCGACCTTGACGCCCGGTATGCCGGCTGGGTCGACTCCCCCTCTGGATTCCACTACCGCAACAAGATGGAGTACAGCTTCGCGGCCATCGGCCGGAGCCCCGGAGACGATCCGGACGCGGAGTTCGAGGACGGGTTCTTTCTCGGCTTCAAGGCGCGCGGCACGTGGTGGGCGGTGGAAAACCTCGAGGGCGACAGCGGCCTCTTCGATCCCACCTTCGAACCCCTGGTGAAGGACATCCGGGCCTGGTGCGAGGAGAGCGGACTGCCGCCCTGGCACGCCCCGAAGCGAGAGGGGTTTTTCCGGTTCCTCGTGGTCCGGCGCAGCTTGACGGCCGACGAGCTCCTCGTCAACCTCGTCACCACGAGCGACGGCCTTGACCGGTTCGATTCAGCCGGATTCGCCGAAAAGCTCCAGAACAAACTGGGCGGCCGGTTGGCCGGATTCGTCCACACCCTCAACGACGACACCGGCGAGCGGGTGGAGACCCGGGACGGCCGGACCCACCTGACCCTCGGACGGGACCATGTGGTAGAGCAACTCCACGGACTGGACTTCGAAATCCGGATGCGGAGCTTCTTCCAGACCAACCCCCGTTGCGCGGAACGGCTCTACGCGCAGGTCATGGCGTACGCTTACGCCGAACCGCTGCCCGAGGCGGACGCCCCGAATGCGGTGACCATGGACCTGTTCTGCGGCACGGGCACCATTGCCCAGCTCCTCTCCCGCCACGGCGGTCCCAACACCACCGTGGTCGGGGTCGACCTCATCGAGGAGGCCATCGGGGACGCGCGCCGAAGCGCCGAGCGCAACGGGGTCGACGGCATCGAATTCCATGCGGCCGACGTCGGGCGGTTCTTGCTGGACCATCCGGAATACAAGGGCCGCATCGGCACCATCGTGCTCGACCCGCCCCGGAGTGGGATCAGCCCCAAGTCCCTGCGCAAGGTGATCCGGTTGCGGGCCAAAAGGATCGTCTACGTCAGCTGCAACCCGGCCACGCAGGCCCGGGACCTCATCGCCCTCCGTGAAGCCGGATATGGACTCGAGGCCTTCAAACTGGTGGACCAGTTCCCGCACACCGCCCACGTGGAGGCGGTGGCGCTGTTGGAATTCAATCCGGACGCCGTGCAGGGAGACGACGGAAAACCCGAAATTGGCACTCCATGAGCGCGGACGCCCCCACCCAAGAAGCCGTCATCCTCGATGCCCAGCGCATCGAGCGGTGCATCCAGCGCATCGCCCGCCAGATCCTGGAGGACCACCACGCCGCGCCGCTCATCGCCATCGCAGCGATTGACGGCCAAGGCACGGTCATGGCCCGGCGCATCGTGGACGCCCTCGAGGCCATCTCGGAGCATGCCGTGTCCGGCCTGACGGTGTCCCTCGACAAGGACGCACCGCTCGACCACCCCATTGCCGTCACGGACCGGCATGGCGGTGACTTCGACGCAAAATCCCTGGACGGGGCCTCCATCATCGTGGTGGACGACGTCCTCAACAGCGGGCGGACCCTGCTGCACGCCGTGGCCCACCTCTTGCCCTTCCGGCCCCGCCACATCGCCATGTGTGTGCTGGTGGACCGCATCCACCGGCGGTTCCCGGTACGGGCGGACTACGTGGGCATGAGCCTCTCGACCAACCTCAAGGCGCACATCGACGTGCGCCTCAGCGGCCCCGGTCCGGACGAGGCCGTCCTCATGGATTGAACCCCATCCGACCCTCGATCAGGCTGCGGACCGACTTCATGCGGTCCCCGTCGAAATGCCGCGCATCCACGGTGATGTGCGCTTGGCTGTATGCGGGTTCCCGTTCGGCCAGATGCTGGGCCACAAATTCCGGCAAATCCTCTTCGGCAATGCCGGCGATGAGGGGACGCTGGTCCGCCCGACCGCGCAACCGGTCCACGAGGCCAGCAGCCGGCATCTGCAGATAGACCACCGTTCCGTGCTCTTTCATGAAGGCCAGGTTGTCCCCATGGCACGGCGTGCCGCCTCCGGTGGAGACCAGCACCCGGGGATGCGCCGCCACCAGTTCACGAAGAAGGTCCCGTTCCAGCGCACGGAATCCGTCTTCTCCAAGCTGGTCGAACAGGGCATTGATGCTGCAGTCGTGACGCCGACGCAACTCCGCATCCGTGTCGAGGAACGGCAGGTCCATGAGGCGGGCCAATCGAGAGCCGCTCGAGCTCTTTCCGACCCCCATGTAGCCGACCACGAAGACGCGCTTGTGCTCCATCCGTCAAAGGTACGGTCCGGCCGCACCGCGGGCGGTCCGGGGTCCAACGCGCCAATCAGACCACGTCGACCTCAAACATCGTGCGGCCTTCAAGGCGGCCTTCAAGGCGGTCGCCGGGCTGCACGGGGCCGACGCCGGCCGGGGTTCCGGTGAACAGGAGGTCGCCCGTCTTCCAGGTGCTGTACCGCGACACATGGGCAATGAGGGCATCCACCGGAAACAGCATCTCCGCCGTGGAGCCCGACTGGACCTCCTCTCCATTCTTCAGGAGGCTGAAGGACAGATTCTGGATGTCGCCCCTGAGCTCCTCCAGGGGAATGAATGCGCGGGACACCAGGGCCGATCCGTCGAACGCCTTGGCCTTCTCCCAGGGCTTGCCGGCGGCCTTCAAGGCGGACTGCACGTCGCGCGCGGTGAAATCGAGGCCGAGTCCGACGGTCGTGTAGCACCGCCCAGCATGCTCCTCCCCAATCCATTTGGCCGCCCGGTCCATCCGCACGATCACCTCCACCTCGAAATGGCAATCCTCCGTCCACTCGGGAATGGCGAAGGGGTGGTCCTTGTGGAGAATGGCGCTCTCCGGCTTGAAGAAGAAGAGCGGTTCGGACGGAACGGCATTGCCGAGTTCCGCAGCGTGCTGCGCATAATTCCGGCCGATGCAGACGATTTTCATGAAGCAAAGGTGACGCACGCGGGAGGAATCCCACCTCCGGGTCAATCGGCCAGGAGCCGCACCTCCACCCGACGGTCGAATGCCCCTCCCCACTCGGGCCGGCTTTCGCCGAAATGGGCGGAGGCCACGCGCTCGGTAGGCACTCCCCGTTCGAGGAGGTAGTAGCGCACCACCTGGGCTCGGCGGCGGCTGAGTTCCATGTTGGTCCGCTCACTGCCCGTCGCATCGCTGTGCCCGGTCACGAGCACCCGGAGATTCGGCTGGGCCGCCATCCACTCCACGAGGGTGTTGAGCGAATACTCTGCACTCAGGCCCAAGGCCGCACTGCCTTCCGGAAACTGCAGGGTGAACGAGTCCGGCAATCCCCCGGGAAATGTCGCCCGGCCACCCGGTGACCATCCTCCATCGGGACCGGCGGTGGGAAATCCGCCTCCGGACACGCCACCTCCCGGCGGTCGGGGCGCCCCCCCACGCTCCAGGGCCTCGACGCGGCCGATGAGCTCCCGGATGGCCCCTTCCAAGGCACGGAGGGCGTCATCGTCCGGGCGGGTGCCGGTGGCGCCTCCCAGCCCGTCCAAGCTGCTCTCGTCCCGAGCACCGCCCCCGAAGTCGGGCAGCGGCTCGGGTCTCAACGGATCGCTGCCCCCCTGAAGGTCCTCCCAGTCCCGGGCGAGATCCGACCGGGCCCGGACCTCACCAGACAGGAACCCATTGGCATACACCCCCACGTCCATGGCGATGAGGATCATGACGTCCTGGATGGCGCGCTCCACCTCGTAGTACCGCCAGTCCTCTTCGGACCATCCCCGCGGGGCGGCAGACAGCGTCTGGCCATCCAGCGCGGACACCCCCTCGGTGACCCGGGCGGAGAACCGGCGGAATTCGCTCAGCCCGCCTTCGAAATAGTACGGCGCCGACGCCCGGACCACATCCCGCATGGTCTTCAGAAGGCGGTTGGGCGAGGTGCGCAGCCGGACCCGGTTGCCCTCCGGCACCACCTCAGCCTGGAGTCGCGCCTCGAGCACCTCCACCACGAGCTCTCTGTAACGCTCGACCGCCTGGTCATTGGCGTCCTGTGCCCCGGCCGGAAGCCCCCCGAGGAGCCCACACGACAGGACCATCACAACCTTCAGGAAATCAGAAAGATGGCAAGGCATGGAAGCCCGAATTTAACTCATTACGAGGCGGGCATTGACACCGGTGACGAAGCGGCGCCTCACTTTCCCCGGCCGCGGAGGACGATCCAGACCGTGTAGGCCAGGATCTTGATGTCCAAGCTGAGGGACATGTTCTCCATGTAGATCAGGTCGAACCGGAGCCGTTGGACCATCTGGTCCACGTTCTCGGCATATCCATACTTGACCTGGCCCCAGGACGTGATGCCGGGGCGGACCTTCTGCAGGTGCCGGTAGTGCGGCGCCCGTTCGGAAATCAGGTCGATGTAGTGCTGCCGTTCGGGGCGTGGGCCGACCAGCGACATCTCCCCGATGAGCACATTGTAGAACTGGGGCAGCTCGTCCAGCCTGGATTTCCGGAGGAACCGGCCGATCGGCGTGATCCGGGGATCGTTGTCCCGAGAAAGCTGGGGGCCCTGCTCCTCCGCATTGGTGTACATGGAGCGGAACTTGTGGATGGTGAACGGACGTCCCCACCGGCCCACCCGCTCCTGATGGAACAGGACGGGGCCCGTCGACCCCAGCTTGACCCCGATGGCGATGCACAGGAGAAGTGGCGCGAGGAGAACCAGCGCAATGGCACTGGCGACCACGTCGATGGCGCGTTTCACCGCCACCTGCCACGACGGCATGATGTCCCGGCGAATGGCGATGAGCGGCGCGCCGAACAGGCTCTGCATCCGGACCGATCCGGAGAGGATGTCGTAGATGTCGGGGACAATCTTCACGCCGACCCCGAGCCCTTCGAGCTCTCCGAGAATGGCCTCCAGCTCCCCATGATCGGAACTCCGGATGGCCAGGATGACCTCTTCCACCTCCTGCTCCCGGATGAGGGTGGCCAACTCGTCAATGGCCCCCACGCAGGGAATGCCGTCCAGCGCCCGGCCATCCTCATCGCCCACACGCACGACCCCGATGAACCGGAATCCCGGATTCCGGCGGAGTGCCCGGATCTCGCGGACCATCTCCGCCGCCCGATCGTTGCACCCGACGACAAGGGTGTTGAAGGCAATCTCGCCGCGGTGGACCCGCTTGACCGTCCGGGTCGTCAGCGGCAGGCGGAGGGCCAGGACGGACAGGACCTGCGCACCAAAGAGCACGAGCAGGGACCGGTAATACTGCGTGTAGGTGCTGATCTGGTCATCGAGGATGAGCACGAAGAAGAGGGTCAGGGAGCCCAGCAGGGTCACCCAGAGCACCTGCCCCACTTCCTGCGATCGGTGGCGCCGGAAGGGTTCCGAATGCATGCCGGCAAGACCGTACAGGCCAATCCAGAACATGGGCACGAAGACGGTCCCGAAGAGGAAATTGCCATCCTCCAGCAACCGCGCGGGGAACCAGGTCTCCACATAAGCCGGAGCCAACTCGAGGAACCGCTTCCGGAAGAGGAAGAGTGTCGTCCAGGCCACCACCGAAGCCAGTCCATCCCCCAGCACATACCGCATCCCGGCCCAGCGCCGGGCGGAGGCGGTGATGGGCTTGGCCGTGTCGGCCAGGGCGGCGGGATCGGGGAGCATGGTCAATAGGTCAGGATGCGCAGGTTGTCGAGGCCGACGGTGCCTGTGGACCGGCCGGATTCGAGAAAGCATTCGAAGTAGACCTCGAAATGGTCCGCCGTGCCTTGTGCCGTGACGAGGGGCGCGAGGTCGATGTAAATCTTGTTCCACACCGGGTCCACACCGTCATCGGTTGCCGTCAGGACCATGGCCGGATGCTGCCACTCCTGGCCACTGCGGAAACCGAACAGGCCGACCGCGAAGGGCTGGTCGCACCGGTAGTCCATCTCGAGGAAGGCCGGGGCACCGTTCTGCAGGTCGTACTCCTGCTCCACCGTCCGGACCCGGACGGCTTCCGCCCCGACGGACACCTCGATGCGGCCCGACTCGTCCCCCTCGAACACCTGGTCCTCGGCATCGACCCGCTGCAGGCCGACCCCACCAATCATGGAACCGAACACGTTGGAGGTCTCGAAGTCCTCCACCCGCAGCAGGCGGACGTCCTCCACGAGCCCGACTTCGGGCAACAGGGTGTCTCGCATGCCGGGATCGGGAAAGTCGAGCTGCTCGTAGGCCGTGAAGAAGGGATAGGGTGCCCGTCGGTCACTCAGGCCGTTCTCCCGGATGCCCGCCAGCAACCTCACCTCGCCTCCCTGGGTGTCCTCCGGCAGGAGCGGCACCACGGCGGGCAGGGGAAAGACGCCCACCACGTCGGTGCTGCTGTAGACCCACAGGTCCGTGATCTTGGAGGAGGCCGTCCCCTGGAGCTCACCCGGTACGAAGGCCACATCCGGAACGATGAGATAACGGGGAATGTCCTGGTCTTCTCCCAGGATGGAACAGCCCCACAGGCCCAGGATGACGAGGGCCAGCTGGAGGGGCTTCAGGCCGAGTTGTGCGATGCGATCAATCCGCATGGTTCAGGTCGATGGGGCCAGCATGTCCAATCTGGAATGCTCGCGCAATCAAGCCTCCAACGCCGCTTCTTGCCTTCATGGTATCGCGCGACACCCCGGAGTTTTCCACAGTCCCGAAAGTGGATGGCCCGGCGTCAGCGGATGATGAGGACATGGCCGCTCTTGCGCTCAATGCGCCTCACCCGGGATGTCGGGTCCCGGAAGGTCAATTGGTAAGCATACATCCCGTCCCGGACGTAATACAGCTTCTCATCCAACGGCCGGTTGTCGGCGCGATGGCCTCCCGTCCAATACTCCTCGGGGTTTTCGGTCTCCCAGATGAGCGCGCCCCAGCGGTCGAAGATCTTGAGGGCATATTCCTCCGGCTCGCAATCGAGGGTCGGACGCCACGCGTCATTGATCAGGTCGCCGTCGGGCGTGAAGGCACTCGGGGCGAAAACCAGGCAGCCACAGGGCACTTCGACCACGGACACCGTGTCGGATACGCTCCCGCAATCGGTGGTGTGGGTCGCGATGTAGGTTCCGGCCTCATTGACCTGGCGCGAGGGGCCGGTCAGCCCATCGTTCCACAGCACCGGATCCGGCACCCCGGTCTCGAGGTAGACCACCTGGTCGAGGCAGAATTCGACGACCTCGGGCAGCCCCATCTGGGGCAGGGCGCCGGACGGCACGACGATGCCCACAGACACCGGACATCCCGAGGCGGCGGAGACCGCTTCGGCGAAATAGACACCGGGCTCGGTCACGGTGAGTCCACCTTGGAGCTGTGGCTCCCCGTCGAGGGTCCAATCGGTCCACCCGTCCGGGAAGGGCACGAAGGCGAATTCGCCGGGGCAGAGCGCTCCCACTTCAATGCTGGGCGCCTCGACCGGCTCGACCGTCACCCAGGTGCTGTCGCTGCCCGCACACCCCGGCAGGACTGTCACAGTCACGCCAATCCACCCGGGCGCATCGCCCTGCCATTGCCAGCCAGTGGTGCCATCGGACCACAGCGGGTCGGCCACGCCGACGAGCGGCTCGAGGTCCAGCTGGAGCTGGTCCGAACCGCACAATACAGCGCTGTCCGGCAACTCGGGAGACGGTTCCTCCAGAACGGCCACGGCAATGGTGAGCTCGTCGACCACCCCACAGACATTGGTGACGGCGGCGGTGTACTCGGTCGTCGTCGTCGGAGACGCCTCAGGTTGGATCGCCGCCGAGTCATCGAGCCCCTCGACCGGAGACCACACCACCGCGGAGGTCGGATCCATATTCAGGTCCAACGTCACGGACTGCCCGGTGCAGATGGCCACGGCCTGAGACAGCGTGGGACTTGGGGGATCAATCAACCCGATGGTGACCGTCGCCTCCAGCGCACATCCCGTGGTGGCATCCTGCGCCGTGATCACGGCTTCACCGGCTGTGGCGAGCCAGCCATCGGGCATGGGCACCCCATTGACCGTCCAATCGGTGCCTTCCTCCGGCCACGCGATGAGCAGTTCTTCTCCCTCACAGAGGTCCGGCGCCTCGGGCAAATCGAGGTCCCAGGCCGACAGGGCCACCACCCACGTGCTGTCCGTGCCGGAGCATCCCTCGGCGCTTTCCACGGCCACCCCTTGCCAGCCGGCCTCGGTTCCCGTCCATTCGGCGGTCTGCGTGCCGTCCGTCCACAGGATGGACGCGGCGTCCGCCGGGGCCTGGGCTTCGAGGGTCACCTCCTCCCCGGGACAGAACTCCACCTCCTCGGGCAGGTCCGGCTCCGGCACGTCCCACACTTCGACGAGCGTTTCGGCAGTCAGGGTCTCGCCACAGACGTCGGTCCAGGTGGCCGTGTAGAGGGTCGTCTCGTCGGGTTGGGCCGTGGTGATGGACGCATTCGGATTGGACAGCCCCTCGACCGGGTCCCACGACACCGAACCCTCCTCCGTCGACTGGAGGACCAATTGCACGCCGCCTCCCGCACAAAACCCATGCTCGGGCGGCAATCCTACGGCCGAGGACGTGATGCAGACCGACTGCTGGTTGCTGGACCCTCCGGTCGAGCCGGTGAAGCCCCACCACACATCGGACTGGCCGTTGAAGATGTCCCCGATGAGGTCTTCCTGAAGGACAAGGCGCTCCTCACAATCGAAGTAGAATCGAATGACCTGCAACACGGGATCCCATTCGAGCTTGAACTGATGCGGCTGGCCGTCCTCGATGTTGGCTCCGTCCAAGCGGGCGGACACGGGACCGGCGAGGTTGAAATACGGGGCCGTGTGCAGGTTGACTCCGTCCCGGAGGAAGGCCACGTGGTCCGCCACCGGATCGCCAACGTCCACATTCTGCCAGGTGTCGATCTCCACCCCGAAACTGGGATTGAACCCTTCAAAGCCCAGGCCGCCTCCGGCCACGCCGATGGCAGCCGGCCCGACGGACTGCATCACGAAGACGATGCCGTCAGCTCCGTCGGCGTCCGCGCTGCCCAGTTCCACGTCCACATTGATGGTGAAGGGCTGGGTGAGGTCGAGCTGATCGTTGAACCAGACCGCGCCCAATTCCCAATCGTTGTTGTCGGTGATCTGGTAACAGTCTCCGCCGAGATTGGAGGCGTCTCCAACAAAGGAGCACACGGGCTGCGCCAGGAGGGGTCCCAGGCTGCTGAGCACGAGGAAGATTCCCAAGGCAAGGCGCATGCGGCAAAGAAACGACGAAGGCCGGGCTTGCGTTGCCCGGCCTTCAGTCAATTGTGTCACCGGCGTGCGTGGACTCAAGCAGGAACGGCACCGGCCGCCTTGGCGTGGTCCGCGAGGAACTTCTCGAGGCCGCTGTCGGTGAGCGGGTGCTTGAGCAGGCCCTTGATGGCCGAGAGCGGGCCCGTCATGACGTCGGCACCGATCTGGGCGCACTCGATGACGTGCATGGTGTGGCGCACGGAGGCCGCGAGGATCTCCGTCTTGAACATGTAGTTGTCGTAGATGCCGCGGATCTGGGAAATCAGCTGCAGGCCATCGGTGGAGATGTCGTCGAGGCGGCCGATGAAGGGGCTCACATAGTCGGCGCCGGCCTTGGCGGCGAGCAGGGCCTGTCCGGCGGAGAAGACGAGGGTGCAGTTGGTGCGGATGCCCTTGTCGGAGAAGTAGCGGAGGGCCTTGACGCCGTCCTCGATCATCGGCACCTTCACCACGATGTTGTCGTGCAGAGCGGCCAGCTCCTCCCCTTCGCGCACCATGTCCTCGAAGTTCGTGCTGATGACCTCGGCGCTCACGTCGCCGTCCACGATGTTGCAGATGTCCACGTAGTGCTGGCGAACCGCGCCATCGCCGGAGATGCCCTCCTTGGCCATGAGGCTGGGGTTGGTGGTCACGCCGTCGAGCACGCCGAGGGCGGCGGCTTCGCGGATCTGGTCGAGGTTGGCGGTGTCGATGAAGAACTTCATGGGGTCGGGAATCGTGGGACAAACTTAGCCGCCACCTCGCCCCGGGACCGCAGGAATCCGCTCTGGTTTGTCCACGTTGAATCCCGGTTTCTCTCGGGTCAATCCAGCCGTTGGACCCGATGCCACCCGAGCGCTTCAGACCCGAGCCACGCCGCACCCTTCGGAAGGTCCAACCGGAAACGCCCCCCAGGGTGCCGCCACTCGCCCAACAGCCTGCCACGGTCGTCCCGGCACTGGATGGTCCCCAGGGCGCACGGCCATTCGACGACCCCCGAGGTCGGAAAGGGAAAGGGGCCGGCCGATTCGGCCTGCAGGCTGGCCACACCCGACACATCCTCCGTCCAGCGGGACACGATCCAGGAACTCGAGGCCGGGCTGTCCCCGGGCAGGGTGCCGGCGATGTACAACCGGGTTCCCACGCTGACAGCTGCGCCCACGCGTTGGCTTGGAAACTCTGTGTCCTCCGTCCAGTACGCGTTGACCCCGCCGAAGGCCATGTGGGGTCCCGTCCACCAGACGGGGTGGGCCTCGCCATCCCAATCGGGCTCGATGTCCCGCGTGCCCACCACCACGGTCTCGTCTTCGAGTTTCCATCCAAACCCTGCGGCCAGTGCGACGGAGCGCACCGGATCGGTGGTCGTGAGGCCCGGATTGATGGAGGTGGTCGATGAACCGGGCGACGTCTCCGGCCAAAGGGGCACCCACCCGGCCGACATCGTGCCCCCTGCCAACGTGGGCTCGCCCTCCGGCGTCCCCAGGAGAACGTGCACGCCGGCATCGGGCCCAAGCCATTCCCAGCGGTGGCGCAGGTCGCGCACCCCGTGGTTCAGGTTGGCGTCCTCGAACCAGGTCATGATGCCGCCCTCGCCGAAGTCAGGCTCGAGGGCCCCGTCCCATCGGAACATCGCCAGAAAGGGCCGGAAGGCGCCGGCCAACGCATAGGTTCCGCCGGCCAGGATGCGGATGTTGTCCAGGTCATTCGGGTCGGACTCGTCGGGGTTCCAGGGCACGAACAGCGCCTGCGAGAACCGGCCGCTGAATTCATGGCGAACGCTGTCCTCCACCTGCCAGCCATCGGGATCGAGCACGATGCGCCCTTCCTGGCCGAAGTCGGGGTGGTAGCTGCCGTCCCACGCGCTGAGGATGGACAACGCGGGCAGTTCCTGATGGGCGCAACAGCTGTCATAGGCAGCGCCCGACACCAGCAACCAGTCCCACAGTTCTTGAGGCCCACCGGCATAGTCGGTCCTCGCGTCGAGGCTGCCCCCCTCATGGAGGGGCCCCACGAAGGTCAGGTCGACCACACCTTCCGCTCCCCATTCCCCCACCGGGGCCGACCCATCAAAGGCCCGGATGCGCATCAGGCTGCCGAGGGTGTCCCCCACCTCCGCTGGCATTTCGCTCAGCATGAACCACCGGGCCTGCGCGGTGCCATGCGCAGCGTCCACTGGCCGTTCGCCGACTTCGCCCTCTCCTTCCCACACTTGGCTGCCCCAGGACGTGAATCCACGCCACCGCGGCACCACCTCGCCATCGGCATCATAGGCCCCATTCAACAACACGATTTCACCCGCAGCCACCGAGATGGACACGGGGACCTCCCACCGGTCCGAGGCCTCCACCTTGCGCCCATCGCCGCTCCAGTCTCCATCCAGGACCCACTGTCCATGGGTAGGAGCAACCAGAAAGAGCACCAGGGCCAGGAGGAGAACGGGTTTCATGGGGAGCGGGGTCAGGGACGGATGATGAGCAGAGTGCGCGCCCCTCCCGAAGCGTCTGAACAGGAGTGGACGCCTGGGGAGAGCCCCTCGATGGCCAGGCCGCCCGCGAAGTCCACCGCCGTCCATTCGGCCACGATGCGGCCTGCCGCATCACGAACGATCAGGCGGTCGGGCACCCGTCCAGAGAAGTGCAGATGGTCCGCCCGGGAAGCGGGATTCGGGTAGGCGAAGAAGGGGGCGTCCCGCAAGGCCGGGATGTCCGACACCCCGCCCGTCCAGGTCTCGACCTCCTCGTCGATGGTCACGTTGGTTCCGCCACCCCCACCCGGGCCGGGGCCACCGCCGAAGTTGTCGGTTTCCACCACGCCGCGGTAGGCCGGGTAGAAGTAGGGATACTGCCCGTTGTGGTCTGCGTCCACCGTCGCGTAGTACGCGTAGGTGCCCTGCGGGTATTCCGGGGTGACCGCGAAACGGCCGTTGAATTCGTCCAAATGGCCGGAGTCCTCCACGTATTCGTGGTCTTCAATGTAGGCCCCGAGTACGGCAGCCACCGGGGCCGCGCCCGGGGGAATGGCCGGCGTCACGAGCTCCCCGACGTCCG
>WTID01000030.1 GCA_011522855.1 Flavobacteriales bacterium | reverse complement strand
CCGTCCAGCTCACCACCGCGGTCGCCCACGGCAGCCGGCTGGTCCTGGATGGCCAGCCAGTTGGCGTTGGCGTCACCGTGGTAGCCCTGGTCCCAGTCGAAGCTGTCGTCACCACAGAAGGCCACAATGGCATTGGTCACGGACACAGCGCCACCGAAGAACTCGATGCCGTCGTCGAGGTTGGACACGACTTCCACGTTCTCGACGGTTGTTCCGGATCCGACAGCAGCCAAGGTGATGCCGTTGATTTCATTGGCCGCTCCCAGCTCAGCACCGCCGTGGCGAACGGACACGTAGCGGAGGACCCCGCTGTTGTCGGTGTCGTCGTCACCGCCATAGGAAGCCTGGTCGTTGTCAGCCGGAATGCCCTCCACCTGGGCGACACCGCCAAAGTTGGTGGTGGCATTGCCGAGGACGATGAGTCCACCCCATTGGCCGCGGGTGTCGTAGGACACGGAGCCATCGAGCGGGTCGGCCTCGTAGGTCATGATGATGGGGCAATCGGCCGTGCCGTCGGCGATGATCTGACCGCCGCGGGAGACGATCAGGGCCGCCGCGTCCGCACCGGAACCGGAAGCGCCCTTGACCACCGTACCGGCGTCAATGGTGAGCACCTGGCCGTCTTGCACGAAGACATAGCCATCGATGACATACGTGTTGTCACAGGTCCAGATGGTCGTGCCGGTGCCACCAGCCGCAATCGTCACAATCGGACGGTCGGCCACAGGCGGGCAGTCACATTGGGCTTGGGCCACATTGACCGAAGCAAAAAAGAAAGCAAGGAAGGAAAGGGTCGCGATGTGTCGCATGGTTACAGGTTGTTGTGCGGCACGAAGAAATTGTGCGAATTCCTTTCTCATGTGAAGCGGTTTCAACCCGAATGTGAACCTTTCGTTATCCGGTCACGAACTTGCCGTCATGGTCACTCGAATGGTCCGTTTCCTGATCTGTCTTGGACTGATTTGGGCAATGGAAACGCCCATGCAAGCCCAGCCCTGGCGGCAAGGCACCCCTTCCGGCACGGTTTGGAGCCCCCTCTCCGGCCGCCACCCCGCCATGCCTTCGCTGGACAGCCTCTTCCGCGCGGTACCGGATGCCGAGCGCACCGTCCTTCCCCCCCACGGGGGCGTCAACCGGGAAGGCCGACCGGTGTGGGGCCACCAAGTCCGGCGCGTGCACCAGAGCGATACGGCCAGGGCCTACACCGGATGGACCCGCCAGATCCTCGTCGACAGCGACCACCGTTGGCGGTTCCAGCGCTTCTTGAAAGGATGGCTCGTTGAACAGGTCAGCTACTACGCCGATGGCACCGCCGACCACCACTTCCACACCGACACCCTCGGCCGCAACGTCGGAAGCCAGCGCATGTGGAACGCCGACGGCCAGCCTTCCCTCGACCAATTCCACGACACAGAAGGCCAGCTTCACGGCCGGCAATTGAGGTGGAACGCCGATGGCACCCTAGACTGGGACACCCGCTTCGACCACGGCACCGAAGTCGACATCCACGGCCGCCCTGTCCCCGAAGACCAGCGCACCTTTCCGAGCTCCGGGGACGGCTGTTGACGCTCAGTCTGCGGTCCGAACCACCATCTCGTCGAGGAACAACCAACTGTCCGCGCCCGCTGCCGCATGCCAATCGGGACAGGCCCCGGCGTTGACCGCGGTCATCCGCACGAACCGGGCCTCCTGACCCGGCACGTCCATCTCGGCATCCACATCGAGGCGCAGTTGGCGGTCATCCCGCTTCAGCACGGCCAAAGGGCCATGCTCGGCCAGAGTGAACCAGGACTGACCGTCCGTTGACCCTTCCCACAGGATGGATTCAGGTTCGAAAATCCAGGCGTCCTGATAGAGGTAGACCCCCGTCGACATCCCTGTGATCGCCTGAGGCGAACCGAGGTCCACCGTGGCGACCATGTCCTGCCCTTGCTTGGCCTGCCAGGCGCCATCGCGGAAGTCTTCCGAGCCCAGCCGACCATCCACCAAGGCCTGGTCCCCGCCGCCCGTGTACCACGGGCTGTAGTCGTATCCAAGCTCGATGGGCCGGAACACAGCGCCATGGCCATCCAGCGCCACAGTCTCGAATTGGCCCGTCCACAGCCCGCGTTGGCCGACCTCCATTTCGACCGTGCCCCTCCCCTCCGCGGTGAACGGCTCGTCCGCGGACAGTGTCGGTCCCGCTCCATTCCATTGGCCCCGACCCTCAACTCCGCGTCCCTTGGACCGGATGAGGACCTCGAGTTTTCCGTTCACGCCTGCGCGCGTTTCCACCGCAAACGGCGTCGTCTCCAATCCGTAGTCCACCCCGATGGCATCCAGCCGCGGATAGAACCGGTCCAGCCGGTCGAGGAAGCGCCCGTACGCCCCCTCTGCGGTGGTCCGGTCGGGACCACTCCAGTACACCTCGGCCAACGCCGTCAGCCTCGGGTAGACCTTGGATTCGACCCGCTCCTGCGGGGCGTGTTCGGTCCACATGTTGCCCTCCCCACCGAGGATGCGCCCCGGCCCATGGGTGAGGGAATCGGGCAATGGATTGAACCCATACGCTTCTTCCAAATCCGTGCTGCGCAAGGGGTAATCCAGATAACAATGGCTGGTTGGCGATACGACCACATCCGCCCCGAGGTGAACGCCCTCGGCCGCGCCCTCCATGCCACGCCAACTTTGCACCGCGGCGCCCTCCGGCAAACCGCCTTCGAGGATCTCGTCCCAGCCGATGATGGTCTTCCCCTTCGTGGCGAGGTAGCGGCCCATCCGGCCGATGAACCAACGCTGCAGTTCCTCCTCATTGGCCAGACCCTCTTCCTTCATGCGCGCCTGGCAAAGCGGGCATTCTTCCCACCGCACCTTGGGCGCCTCGTCGCCACCGATGTGGATGCGCGGTCCGGGAAACAGCTCCACCACCTCATCGAGCACCTCCTCCAGGAAGACAAACGTCTCCTCCTTGCCTGCGCAGTAGATGTCCTTGAAGACGCCCCACCGGTGCGGCACCTCCAACGTGTCGCCCGTGCACCCGAGTTCGGGATAGGCGGCAATGGCCGCGGAGCTGTGCCCGGGCATCTCGATTTCGGGGATGACCTCAATGTGGCGGGCCGACGCGAACGCCACCACCTCGCGGATGTCCTCTTGCGTATAGAAGCCGCCATGCCGGCTGCCGTCCGCCTCCGTTCGCCATGCGCCCACCTCCGTCAATCGGGGACGGGACTCAATCTCGATGCGCCAGCCCTGGTCCTCGGTGAGGTGCCAATGCAACACGTTCATCCCGTGGAGTGCCAGCGTCTCGATCTGCTTCTTCACGAAGTCCACATCCTGGAAATGGCGGCATCCGTCCAGCAGCAATCCACGGTGCTCGAGGACCGGCGCATCCTCGATGAGGACACCGGGCAGAACGAATCCCTCGGCGCACCCCGTTTCGCATTCGACCGGCATCATTTTGCGAAGGGTGGTCCACCCGCGGAACCACCCGGTCGGTGTGGCGGCATAGACCTTCATGGAGGACGCGTCCACCTCGATGCGGTATCCCTCAACGTTCTCAATCGTGGCGTCCGGCTCGAAGACGAGGCCCGCAGTTCCACCGGAAGCTTCGGTCAAGGCCAAACCCGCCCTCTCGAACCACGCCTCCACGACCGCGCGTTCGGCCGCCCATCCCTCGGGCCAATCGACTGTGAGACCGCCGTCACACACGTACGTGCCCTCACGCGATTCGACCGATTGGGGAAGGGGAATCAACCCCTCGGTCGACCCCACAGGGCGTTCGGGTCCAGCACAGGATTCGAAAAAGAGAAGAAGCAAAAGCAGGGACATCGCATCCCGGAACCGGTTCGGCATCATGCGCTCAAGGTCGGGCAACGGCATGAACCGCCTCGACCAAAGCACGAACCTTCGCCTCGTCCACCCGGGTCCGGGCGGCATCGAAGAGTCGGCCGTTGAGCACCCCGCTTGGAACCCGACAACTCGCGTGCACAGCTTCCACCCCAATCCGAACGAAATCGGCCACCTGATCGGGTTGGACCCCGGCCCCGGCAACCACCTCCAATCCGGATTGAACAGTGCCTTGGATGGCGGAAAGACCCTCCGCGGCCCGTTGTGCGGCACCACTGGTCAACACCGTTCGGACACCGGCCGCCTTCAACTGTCGGCGCGCCTCGGCGTAATCAGCTGCTTCGTCGAACGCCCGATGGAACACGACCTTGTTCAAGCCCACAGCCTGATTCAACGCCGTCAACAGATCAAGGTCTACGGCTCCATTGGCGAGCAGTCCCCCGCACACCACTTTGTCCGCGCCGAGGGCCAGGACCGCTTCGGCTTCCGCGACGATGGCCTGCCGCTCGATGGCCGTGTACACGAAATCCCCTTCGCGGGGGCGGATGAGCACCCGAAAGCCGAGACCGTTTTGTTGGGCTGTGGCCAAGGCAGGCTCGGTGAGGGAGCGCCCGGGCGTCAAGCCGCCGGAAGCGAGGTGCGTGCAGAA
>WTID01000084.1 GCA_011522855.1 Flavobacteriales bacterium | reverse complement strand
TGACCGCCTTGCCGTTGACGCGGACGTAGCCGCTCTTGGCCGCCATCTGCAGCCGATTCCGCGAGGTGTTGGGCAGCAGGTTGAACAGGAACTTGTCGACGCGCAGCAGGCTTTGGCCCTTGTCGGCCACAATGCGGTGATGCTCGAACAGCTCGTCCCCGTCCGGCAGGGCCTCCTCGGGAAGCTCCTCGGCCATCAGTGCAGGGCGATCCTTCGGGTGGTGCGGGTTCCGTCGGCGCCCTCGATGACGACGAGCGCCAAGCCCCGCGGCACGTCCGCCACGGCGAGCACCGTACGGTCGGACCCCAGCGGCCAGAGTCCCGCGTCCAGTGTGCGTCCCGACAAGTCCACCAACGACCAGCGGACCGGGCGGTCCACTCCGGACCACGCCAGCGTCAATTGACCGCTCGCCGGATTCGGCCACGCCTCCAGGGCCGAGGCCACAGGCGCGTTGTCCTGCTCCTCCACGGCCACGAACACGTCGTCGACCCCAGCCTGCAGGACCGGACGGATCATGACCGTCCCCTGGATGGTGGACAGCACCCATTCGGCCCCAAGGCCGAGCTGGTAGTGGACCCGCGTGAAGTTGTAGTCGGTGTTCTTGTCAAGGCCGATGTTGAGCGAGAAGTCCATCTCCTGGACCATGCCCACGTGGACCGTGCCCTCCACCGGAATGGGGTCATCGTACTCGTAGTAGGCGAACACATCGTGGCCATCCGTGAAGTAGGCCGGCTGGTGGAAGAGGTAGTTCTCCCCGAGTTCCTCGCCCGGCACCCCGTTGTCGTCAGCCCAGGCGCGCATGAGGAAATTGAGGTTGGTCTGCTGGTTGTAGTACGGGGTGAAATGGATGGCCAGGCCGTACAACGTGTCCGGCATCGCCAGGTCGTAGCGCACGGCCAGCTTGCCTCCACCGGTGGTCAAGCCGTACGCCTTCTCCGCGGTCCCGTCGTCGTAGGCGTACTCGTTGCGGAAGCCCTGGACGAAGACGATGCTGTCGTTGTCCGGCACCCCCACCACGCCCTGCGTGATGTCCCCCGTGACATCCGAGTAGAAGCTCACTTCGAACGTGGCCGCGGTGTCGTTGTCGGCATCCTCGAAGGCGAAGCCACTGGCTGGGATCAGCTCCAGGCCGTTTTCGACATAGGGCTCCTGGATGTAGTAGCCCATCGAGAAGGCGCTGTTGGCCGGCACGTTGGGCTCGGAGTAGGGGTTCAGGAAATCCACCTCCGCCCCGGTGGTCGTGTTCCTGACCTTGAATCCGGTGGTCACATTGTCCGCGAAAGGGCGCAGGTTCCGGTGCTGGGACCGGGCGCTGTCCGCGATGAAACTGGCCGGATTGGTCAGGTAATGCGTCCACGGCATCACCGAGTAGGGCGAGGTCATGGCGTGCGGGACCTCCACGAAGGCGAGGTCGTTCCGGGGCAAGTTGTCGGGATCGAGGAAATCGTCGAGGTAGACGTAGTCGATGTGCCAGAGGTCCACATTGCCGGCCTGGGCACCGTGGTTGCGGAACCGGAACCGGAAGCCGTCCTGCAGGTGGATGAGCTGGTCCACGTGCACCGAAGCGAGGGCGAAGGTGTCCATCTCCGCCCCAGTGACCGACCAGACCTGGCTCCATCCGAATTCCTCGCCGCCATCAGGCGCGAAGAACTCGACGACCAGGCTGTCGTTCTCGTCGGGGGCATTGCCCCGGCCCCCGCCCTGGTAGAAGAAGGTCAGGTAGATGTCGTCCTCGGGCGTCCGGCCCGCGAGGTTGACCGGCACGGAGGTGAGCGTGTCCGCCCACCCGGTGGCATCCTCGTTGAAGGCGTAGGGAAATCCGTTGGAGCGAAGGCCATCGAGGGTGGCGACGCCGAAGGTCGGCGGGTCGATGGCATAGGTCGTCGTCCGGCGCGCAGAACCATCCGTCCAGCGCACGAGCTCAGCCGGCCCCTCGTCCGCAGCGAATGTCGGCGAGGCGAAATCATCGAGGAACGGCAGGGACAGACTGCCTCCTCCGCGGGTCGACCGGACCTCCACGGCGGCACGGTCCTGTCCCACGGGGACGAACTGCAGGTCGCACTCGACCTCCTGGGCCACCAACCCAGTCACGGGGCTCCCCCCCACCACGAGGGAGGCCATCAACAAACGGAACAGGACAGGTCGAATCATTCGAACAGGGTGTCGTCTCCCCCGGCAGCATCGACGCCTTCGGGCAGCCGGACATCGAAATCGATTTCCGAGCCCGCGCGCACCCGACGACCGGGCACGTACTCGGGGAGTTGGCTTGAAATTACGGCGAGGGCGGTGTCCTGCCCATCCGCGGGCAAAGCGGACCATCGCATCCGACCCGGCAAGAGCTCGGCTTTCTCGATCCGGTCCAGCGCCTCGAGGAAGGAGAGGCCCACGAAATCCGGAAGCGCCACCTGGCGTTCGGAACGCTCCCCGATGACGAGCACGAGCTCAGCCCCCTTGGGCAACCGATCGTCCGGACCGAGCGAGTCTCCCCGCACATCCCGAACACCCAATACGAGGCCGGCGAGTTCATCCGTCGGCTCGTAGCGTTCCCGGAAGTCGAAACCCTTCACGTCGAGGAGGATGCGCGCCACACCGGCATCCATGCCCTCCTCGATTTCCAGACGCTCGCTCGGCGGGGTGGACCGGTAGACGGTCAGGTAGACGTTCCGGGTGCCCTTCACCTCCACCCCGGCCCCGGGGTCCTGCTCAACGACGGCGCCCGGCTGGCCCTTGGCATTGTAGAGGCTGTCAATCACCACGGGCCGCAATCCGGCCGCCTCGAGGGCCACGGCCGCCCCGGTGCGGTCGAGTCCGACCACCGCGGGCACGGCAATCCGCTCGCTGTGGCGCGTGAAACCCCGTAGACCCACGTTGAGCGCCACGAACCCCACCAACCCCAACACCACCGCCAGGCCCAGTTGGACCCAGAAGACACGGCTGATGAGGAAGCGGAGAAGGCGCATGCGCAGTCAGGGAACGAAAAAGGGCCCGGCTTATTGGGCCATGGCCTCAGGGATGGCCGTCTCCATCGCCGTCTCGTATTCGGAGATGAAGCCGTAAT
Source organism: Flavobacteriales bacterium (assembly GCA_011522855.1). GTDB lineage: Bacteria > Bacteroidota > Bacteroidia > Flavobacteriales_D > Sanyastnellaceae > UBA8752. The sequence continues at coordinate 1,437 of WTID01000084.1, read as the reverse complement.
GCTGTCCATCCACCACACACTTCCCCTTGGTCGTGTGGCCGAGCAGGGTGACGGGAATGCGGGCCTCGGCCAGCACGTCCAGGAAGTCCTCCTGGTCGGCTTCGGTGGTCGTGACCACGATGCGGCCCTGGGCCTCCCCGAAGAGGAAGGCGTCGAGGCGCACCTCGCTGTCGCTTTCCACGTCGAAGCCAAGACCGCGGGGCGATCCCATCTCGACGAGGGCCGTGAACAGGCCGCCGTCGCTCACATCGTGGGCGCAGGCGATGAACTTGCGGTCGATCAGCGTGCGGAGCGCAGCGTGCAGCTTGACCTCAAAATCGAGGTCAAAATGCGGGACCGGGCTGTACCGGACCCCGTGCACCGAAGAGAGGTACTCGGAGCACCCGATGTCGTTGCGGGACTCGCCCAACATGAAGATGAGCTCGCCCTTCTCCTTGAAGTCGAGGGTCATCTGGCGGTCGGCATCCTCCATGAGGCCCACCATGCCGATGGTCGGCGTCGGGTACACCGGCTTGGCGGTGCCGTCGGCGTCCACCGTCTGGTTGTAGAAGCTGACGTTGCCGCCGGTCACGGGGCTCTCGAAGGCGCGGCAAGCGTCGCCCATGCCCTGGATGGCCCCGACGAACTGCCAGTAGACCTCAGGATTGTAGGGGTTGCCGAAGTTGAGACAGTTGGTGATGGCGCTCGGCGTACCGCCCACGCAAGCGATGTTCCGGGCGGCTTCCGCCACGGCGATGGCGCAGCCCTTCCGCGGGTCGGCTTCGACGTAGCGGCCGTTGCAATCCACGCTCAGGGCGAGGCCCTTCTTGGACCCCTTGACCCGCACCACGGCGGCGTCACCGGGTCGGTTGGTGGACCGATTGACGGTTCCGACCATGCTGTCGTACTGCTCATAAACCCAGCGCTTGGAGGCCAGATTGGGGCGGGAGACCAACGCCTTGGCGGTGGCCACGTAGTCGGTCGGCTCCGGGATGCTGTCCAGATCGAACGCCGCGATGTCCTTGAGGTATCCGGGCTCACTGTACTCCCGCTCGTAGACGGGAGCACCGCCGCCGAGGATGAGGCTGTCGGCCGGCACCTCGCCGATGAGCTCCTCGCCGTCGAAATAGCGCAGGGTGTTGCCCTCGGTCACGACGCCGATCTCCACGGCGTGCAAATCCCACTTGTCGAAGATGGCCTCGATCTCCGCCTCGCGGCCCTTCTTGACCACCACGAGCATGCGCTCCTGGCTCTCGCTCAACAGGATCTCGAACGGCTCCATGTCGGCCTGGCGCGTCGGCACCAGATCGAGGCGGATGTCCATGCCGACCCCGCCACCCCCGCTCATCTCGGAGGTGGAGCAGGTGATGCCCGCGGCCCCCATGTCCTGCATGCCGACCACAGCATCGCCGCCGGCCAGCTCGAGGGTGGCTTCGAGGAGCAGCTTCTCCTGGAAGG
>WTID01000194.1 GCA_011522855.1 Flavobacteriales bacterium | reverse complement strand
TACGTGGTTCCGCCCGGCATCATCCGGGAGATCAATGTGGCGACGGCGAACCAGGCCCAGCTCAACGAGCAGTCGCTCCAGCTGGAAATCTGCGGGCTCGAGGACGGAGATGCCCGCGCGGCGTACCGGAACATCAACTTCGACATGCGGATGTACAAGCGTCTGCGGATGTTCGTCCACGGCGAGGCCTTCCGTTCGGACGAGCCCCTCGAGACCGGAGACCTGTCCGTCTTCGTGAGGCTCGGTTCCGACTTCGTCGACAACTACTACGAGTATGAGATTCCGCTCACGGTGACGCCGTGGGGGGTGACCGAGGAAACCGAGATCTGGCCGGTGGCCAATGAGGTGGACCTGCGGTTCCAGGACCTGCAGAATCTGAAGATCAGCCGTCCGGTCGGTTACCCGCTCTTCCAGGAGTGGACCAACTTCGTGGACGGGGCCCGCCTCTCCGTTCGAGGCAACCCGAACCTCGCCAACGTCGTGACGGTGATGATCGGCGTCCGGAACCCGGACAAGGACACGAATCCCTTCGCGGTGGACGACGACGGCCTGGAGAAGTGCGCCATCGTCTGGGCCAACGAGCTGCGCCTCTCCGAGTTCAACGAGGAGGGCGGATGGGCCGCCACCGCGCAGATGCAGGCTACGCTCAGCGACCTCGGCAACCTGAACGTCGCGGCCAACATGTCAACCCCGGGATGGGGTGGACTCGAGCAGCGGGTGCAGGAGCGCCAGCGGGAAACGATCCAGGGTGTGGACGCCAACACGACCCTGCAGCTCGGCAAATTCCTGCCGGACTTCCTTGGGGTTCAGCTTCCGCTCTATCTCGGTTACAGCGAGACGGTGTCGACCCCGCAATTCGATCCGCTGTCGCCGGATGTGGAGATCGCTGATGCCGGGCTCAGCCGCGAGCGCGAGAAAAAGTCCCAGCAGATCAACCGCATCCGCAGCATCAACTTCTCCAACATCAAGATTGACCCGCAGATCGGCGGCAAGGGGAAGGGCAAGAAGGACAAGTCGGGTCGAAAGTCCGAGAAGGAGAAGGAGGAAGAGACCGCGCGCCGCCTCAAGGGGGCGGACGATGTGACCCGAGATCGGGAACTCGCGTCCCAGCGCGGGGCGGCGGGTCGACCGGCTGCCGGGGGCGGCGGCAACAGCGGCGGCTTCCTGGGCTTCCTCGACCCGGGCAACCTCAGCGCCAACTTCGCCTACACGGAGAACTACCAGCGCGACATCAACACCGAGTTCAACATCCGTCGTCAATACCGCGGGGGCATCCGCTACGACTTCACCAACCGCCCCAAGGAGATCAAGCCGTTCTCTTTCCTCGGGCGCTCCAAGGCCCTGCGCTGGCTCACCGACTTCAATTTCTATCCCGGTCTGAAGCAGGTCTCCGTCAACATGGGCATGGACCGGACGTATGAGGCCAGTCGCGTCCGGAACAACACCGCCGAGCTGCTCGGCATCGAGACGGGGGTGCTCGTCAGCACGCAGGTGCTCAAGCAGTGGAACTGGAACCGGGATTACGTCGTCAAGTACGATGTGACCAAGAGCCTCAAGCTGGATTACACCGGCCGGGCCACTGCCCTCATCGGCGAGCCGACAGGTGTGATCGACCGGAACGATGCCGAATCGTATGCCCAGTACCGTGACACGGTGCGGGCCAACATCGAGAACTTCGGCGAGGTCACGAGCTACGACCACCAGATTTCGGCGACCTACCGGTTGCCGCTGGACAAGTTCCCGCTGATCGACTTTACCACCGCGGACATCCGGTACCAGAGCACCTACCGGTGGGACCGTGCCCCGTTTGCCCAGGACAGCCTCGGTCACACGATCCAGAACAGCCGCAACATCACGTTGAACGCTGCGGCCCAGTTCAAGAAGCTCTACGACAAGGTGCCGATCTTGAAGGACATCAACTCCGGCAAGCGCAAGCGCGAGTGGGAGAAGGAGCAGGAAAAGAAGCGCAAGGAGATCGAGAACGAGGACCGGGACGGATTCGGCAACTACGACGATGACGAGAAGCCACCGCTCTACATCGACCCCGTGTCCTTCGTGCTGAAGGCGATGATGTCGGTGAAGAGCATCAACGTGAGCTACTCCCGCAACGAGGGCTTGTTGCTGCCGGGTCTGGCCACGAGCCGCAAGGCGCGCTACGCCGGATTTGACAGTGCGCTCGAGGCGCCCGGCCTGCCGTTCCTCCTGGGCCATCAGAACACCGACCTCTACGGAAACCGCACGGGCGACTTCGCCCTCGATGCAGCAAGCCGCGGCTGGCTGAGCGACAACCCGTTCCAGAACCAGACCTACCAGGAGAACTACAGCGCCAACCTCAACATGCGCGCCCAGCTCGAGCCGTTCGACGACCTGAAGATCGATCTCGAGGCCACGCGCAACGAGAGCCGAAACCAGCAGAGCTTCTTCCGCTACGACGAGGCCATCGGCGATTGGCAGTTCGAGTCGCCGCAGGACGGAGGCAACTTCACCACGACCGTCTTCACATGGCCGACCGCCTTCGTGCAGGATGACGAAGACTTCGACAGCGAGACGTGGCGCGAGTTCAAGCTGACCCGACTCGACATGAGCGAGCGGCTCAATGCGCAGAACTACAACCTGCCGAACAGCGAGCCCAACGGCTACTACGCCGGATGGGGTCCGACGAGTCCGGCGGTGACCATTCCGTCCTTCATCGCGGCCTACACCGCCCAACGCCCCGAGCAGGTGTCGCTCGATCCGTTCAAGACGCGTCTGGCTCCGAACTGGCGCGTCAGCTACGATGGTCTGTCCAAGGGCAACCTCTTCAAGAACCGCGTCAAGCGCTTCAGTCTGAACCACTCGTACCGGTCGACCATGACCACGAGTTACGTGACCAACCTCAGCTATGAGGCGGACGAGTTCGGTCGGCCCACGGCATTCGACCAGAGCCAGTTCGGCAACTACATCAATGAGCGGCAGTACAATCAGGTCACGATCTCCGAGCAGATGTCGCCGCTCATCGGGGTGGACGTGACGCTCAAGGCCAGTGGCAAGAACGAGCCGCAGTTCAAGGTGGAGATGCGCCGTGACCGGACGATCAACTTCGGCTTGACCAACAACCAGATCACCGAGACCAAGAGCAGTGCGCTCGTCATCGGTACCGGATACCGGATCGCCAATGTGCCGAATCCCTTCCTGCGGACCCGGGGCAAGTTGCCGATCCAGATGCTCAAGGAGACCGACGTGGTCCTGCGCCTCGACATCACCGTCCGGGACAACTCCACGATCATCCGGAAGCTCGATCCGCTCAGCGCCGTGCAGCAGCCGGGCCAGGGGGATGACTTCAACCGCGAGAACCAGGTGACCGCAGGTCAGAAGGTGGCCAGCATCAAGTTCAGTGCGGACCTCGAGGTCTCGCGGAAGCTGATTCTGCAGGCCTTCTTTGACGAGCAAATCACCCGTCCGAAGGTGTCGACGAGCTTCGCGACGACCAACGTGAAGAGCGGCATTGCGCTCCGGTTCAACCTCACGCAATAAGGTGGGCGTGGCATCGTGCGCTGCGCTAATTTGCGCGCCATGAATATCCCGCAGGACCTCCTCTACTCCAAGGACCACGAATGGGTGCGCGTCGAAGGTGACGTGGCCACCGTGGGCATCACTGACTTCGCCCAATCCGAGCTGGGCGACATCGTGTTCGTCGAGGTGGAAACGGTCGACGAGGAGCTCGATGGGGAGGAGGTGTTTGGGACCATCGAAGCGGTCAAGACGGTGAGCGACCTGTTCATGCCGGTGCCCGGAACCGTGGCTGAGCTCAACGAGGGTTTGGAGGACAACCCGGCCCTCATCAACGAGGATCCCTACGGAGAGGGATGGATCATCAAGGTCAAGCTGGCTGAGGGGGCGGATCTCTCCGGCCTGCTCAATGCCGAGGCCTATGCCGCGGAGGTCGGCTGACACCGCCGCGTCGTCCGCGTTCCGTCTCGGTCTGCCCTGGACGGCCATGACCCTGGTGCTCATGGCGTTGCACGCCCTGCCCGGTCGTGAATTGGACGGCCAGGACTGGTGGATGGAATGGAGGCTGGACCTTCTGTTGCACGCCTTTCTTTTCGGAATCTGGTCCGTGACGGGCCTCGTGGCCCTGCGGAAATCGGGTGGCGCGTCGGCGGCTTGTCGTCAAGCTTGGCCCGTGGTGGTCGTCCTCGGACTCGGGCTGGCCGTGGGACTCGAGTGGGCGCAAGCGGCGCTGTTCGCGGGCCGGGGGCAAGATGTCGGGGACGGAATCGCCGATGTTTTCGGCCTGATTGCCGGGGGATTCGCATTTCGGGCATTGTATTTGGAGTGGCCTGTGGGCAAGCGCACCCTTTAGATTAATTTGGCCGCCCATTGGCACGGCCCAGCAACACGCCACCCATGCAGTCACGCAAGACACCCCAAGCCGACCTCGAGAACAAGCGGGGAACCTGGAGGTCCGTCGGATTCACGTCCGTCCTGGCCCTTCTCCTCGCGGCCCTCGCCTGGACGAGCTATGACGTGAACATCATTCGCGCCCTCGATTTCGAGGTCGACCTCCTCGAGGA
>WTID01000184.1:2073-17119 GCA_011522855.1 Flavobacteriales bacterium | reverse complement strand
ACGACGACGATGACTGCGTGGGCGAATTGGATGCCCTCGGCGTGTGCAATGGCGACTGCGAAGCGGACATCAACAACAACGGCATCTGCGATGTGGACGATGTCTACGGCTGCATGGACCCAGAGGCGTGCAACTACGATGAGAATGCCACGGCGGAGGATGCATCCTGCGCGGAGGAGGATGCTCTCGGCGAGTGTGGCGGAGAGTGTGGGGCCGATGAGGACGGCGATGGCATCTGCGATGATGAGGATGCCTGCATTGGTCTTTACGATGCCCTGGGGGTCTGCAATGGAGACTGCGAGTCCGATGAGGACATGGATGGCATTTGCGACATCGATGAGATCGTCGGTTGCCAGGACACAACGGCCTGCAACTTCGATGACCTCGCAACGGATGCAGGAGAGTGCAACTTCCTGGATGCCTTGGGGGTGTGTGGCGGTGAATGCCAAACCGACCTCGATGAAGACGGCATCTGCGATGTGGACGACGAGTGTGTTGGATCCCTCGATGCCCTCGGCATCTGCAATGGGGACTGCGAGGAAGACCTCGATGAGGATGGAGTCTGTGACGTGGATGAAATCCTCGGGTGCCAGGACACCACGGCCTGCAACTTCGATGAGCTGGCCACGGAGAGTGACGAATCGCTCTGCGACTTCAGCTGCATCGGCTGCATGGACCCGTTGGCCCTGAACTACAGCACAGACGCCACGGTTTCCGCGCCGTGTATTTACCTGCCCGCGGGCTGCATTCCGGAGATGGAGGCCGGCTTCCAGGACACCGTCATTGTGTCTTGCGTGGGAGAGCTGCCTGATGCGATTCCGTCCTATGCTGCCGTGAATCCTTGTGATGGACCGGCTCCGATTTTGGTGACCAGCGTACTCGACATGGACACGACGACGTCCTGTTCCGAGTTCATCGAGTACCAATACCTCGCCATCAATGTCTCTGCCGGCGTGGTGGGGGTCTACACCCAGCTTTGGCTTGTCCAGGATGAGACCGGACCGTACTCCACCAGCGTGCCCAATGGGCTTGTGATTGGTTGCGAAGACGCAGGCAATGCGGACAACTACGGGGAGGTGGCCTTTGCCGACGCTTGCAACAGTGTGGCGGCCATCACCTACAGCTTGGGTGAGCCCTACGCGGATGCGGCGGCTCCTGACTGTGAGGGCAACTACCTGATGGACCGGATGGTCACCGCCACGGACAACTGTGGCAACGAGACCATGTTGACCTACACCATTTCGGTGCGCGACACGGTGGCGCCCGTACTCGGCAACATCCCGGCTGACATGGCGCTCGCTTGCACGGATGTCCTGCCCACGGCCCTGCCCACGGTGGGGGACAACTGCAGCGGATACACCTTGCAGGTCACGGAGGCCGAGACGGCCGGCGATTGCCCACAGAATTACACCCTGACCAGAAGCTTCATTGCCGTGGATGGATGTAACAACGCCAGTAGTGCCGTGCAGACCGTGCAGGTCAGCGACACCATTGCCCCGCAAATCACCTTCTCTCCAGCGGACATGCTCATCGATTGCGGTGAGGCCTTGCCCGAGGACATGATTTCCGCGACGGACGATTGTGGCCAGTTGACCATCGCTTCCTCTGATTCGATTGTGTCCGGAGCCTGCCCGCAGGAATACGAGATTTACCGGACCCACAGTGCCACGGACGAGTGCGGCAACGTGTCCACCCATGTCCAGCACATCGAGCAGCAAGACAACGCGGCGCCGGAGTTCACCATGCTGGAGCCCTTCGTATCTGCAACGTGCGCTCAAGCGATGGAGAACATTGCTGCGGCTTCGGATGCTTGCGGTTCGGTGGCGTTGAGCTTCCAGGAATTCGAGGCCATCGGAGACAGCGTCCCTGGCCAGCAGCTCCGCCTGTACACCGCCGAAGATGCTTGCGGCAATTCGGTGCAGGGCTTGCAGCTCGTCGACTTCGGTGATTTCGAAGCGTGCGCCGGTTGCACCAACGAGAATGCCGCCAACTATGATGAGGAGGCCACGGTGAATGACGGATCCTGCGTGCTCAACGTTGGGTACGACGAGGCCGGGAACTGCGCTCAGGACACCGATGAGGACGGCGTCTGCGACCCCTTCGAGATTGTGGGATGTCAAGATTCTACCGCCTGCAACTTCGTGGCCACCGCAACCGACCCCGGCCTCTGTGAGTACCCCGAGGATGCGACCCGGGATTGCTTCGGCAACTGCCTCAACGATGAAGATGGTGACGGCGTATGCGACGAGTCGGAAGTGGCTGGTTGCCTCGATGTCAATGCTTGCAACTTTGATCTCTTTGCGACGGACAGCGATCCCGCCCTCTGCGACTACAGCTGTGCCGGATGCACCTACGATGGAGCGGACAACTATGACGCCGATTCGACCATGGACGATGGAAGCTGTGAATTCAGCCTGTCCGCTTCGCCCGCCTGTGACGGTGATGCCGACGGCGACGGCCAGGTGGGCATCCTCGACCTGCTCGACGTTCTCGACTCCTTCGGTACCTACTGCGACTGAGCAGCAGGCCGAACGGTTTGGTGAAGGAAAGGGCCGCCCAAAGGGGTGGCCCTTTTCATTGTGTGCACTTGGGGGTCAGCAGGCGAGGCCGAAGAGGGACAGGACCGAGAGGATGTCCGAGACGCCCACGACGCCGTCCCCGTCCACGTCGGCGCTGCAGCCGTCGGGGAAGTCGGCATCTGCGCAGCCGAACTGGGCGAGGGCCTCGAGGATGTCGCCCGTGCCGATGATGCCGTCGAGGTCGAGGTCTTCCGGGCAGGAAGTGGGTGCCGGGGCGAGGCTGGCGGTGAAGAGGTGGTTGGTGATGACGCCGGTGGGCGTGGTGGTCAGGGCGAGAAAGGCCGTACCCGGATCCAGGGTGAGGCCGTCGGGGGAGAGGGCGTCGCCGAGGACCGTGCCGTCGGCCGCACGCCACTCGGCGATGAGGTCGCCACCGAACCAAAGCGTGTCGAGGGTGGCGACGCTGGCCTCGGTCACTTCCACGGCGTAGACGTCGATGTCGACATCGGGGTGGGGGGCGTCCGTGCCTTGCGAGGACGTGAAGCCCATCGTGGTCTGGCCGGGCGCGAGGGGGTAGGCCGTGGCCTCGACGTCGGGCTCGTCCATGCCCTGGAGGGTCAGTCCGAGCTCGTCGTTGAGCGAGGTGTGGAAGACGCCGCTGACAAAGAACCGCTCCCGGTGGGTCGGATTGTACATCGTCACCATCGCATCGCTGCTGAAGGACGAGACCACGCCGTCGTCGTAGGAGGTGATGCAAGCGAATTCGAGGTCGTCGGCCAGGCCCTTTTCATTGAGCCCCACGATCACGTCGCCCTCCTGGCCGTTGCAATTGACGTCCACGTTCCAGAAATCCTGGAACAGGAAATCCCACAGGACCCAGTCGTCTTCGACGCCTCCGAAGAGGAAGACGCCGGGGTCACCGGAGTAATAGTAGTCCGTCCGCAGGTCGCGCACGGCGTCCGACCGTTGCTCGATGTCGAACCCGAAGAGGTCGCCGAGGTCCTCGAGCCAGCCGACGGAGAAGTTGCTGCCGTTGTGCGGGGTACCGGAGGTGACCAGCTTGGCCACGCGGTGGTGGGCCGTCCCGTCGAGGCCGACCGGCCAGTATTCCGGGTTCTGCAGGTATTCCCGGGCCGCCAGGCCGCCCATGCTGTGACCGACGAGCACGATTTCGGGGGCGCCCGTCGCATCGAGGATCTCCGCCACCGCATCGGCGACGGCGAGTCCCTGCTTGGCGGCGGCCGCCTGCCCGCTGAAAATGCCATCGGAGTTGGCGGCGCCGTTGGACCAGCATTGGCCCGAGGCGTCGCACTCGAAGTTGATGCGGAAGAAGTCGGAGTGGCCGTCGGGCAGGGCCGTGAACGGCAGCACCTCCTCGAGCGTGGAGGTGCCAATCGACCCGTCGCTGCTCAGGCAGTAGTTCAGGTTGGGACCCTCGGTCAGGCCGGCGTCGGCGGTGAGCAAGGCGGCCATTTCCCCCCAACTGCTCGCATCGCCGCTCATGCCGTGCAGGAACAGCACCGGCAAGGGCAGCCGCGCATCGGACACGTCGACTTGGGCCTCCACCGGGGAGACCAGCGCGAGGGCACCGAGGGCGAGGGCGCCAAAGGGCAAACGGAAGCGGCTGGGCATCAGGACAATATAGAATTTTGCCGGGACCCGCCTTCGACGGCCACAACCCCGCCGCGTACCTTCACGAAATGGAGTTCGTCAAGCTCGATGCGGCCGGCAATGATTTCATCGCCCTCGACCTGCGGGCCAGGGAGGCCGGATGGCGGCCTGACGGCGGGGACGTCCAGCACTGGTGTGATCGGCGGCACGGCATCGGCGCCGACGGGGTCCTCCTGCTGGGGCCCGGCCCCGAGGGAGTGGACTACCACCTGACCTTCCTGAATCCGGACGGGAGCGAGGCCTTTTGTGGCAACGGTGCCCGCGCCGCCTTCACCTGGTGGCGCCAGCTCATGGCCGGCGACGGAGCCCAGCCGGGCGACGCGCGGTTCACGGCCATCGACGGCCGGCACGAGGGCCATTGGATCCACGGCGAACCCTGCGTGGACCTCCATGTGAAGGCCGCCCCGGAGGACACGCCCCACGGGGCCTTCGTGCACACCGGCACGGAACACCTGGTGCTGGGCGCCGCTCCGGAGGATCTCGCGGGCATCGACTTGATCGACTTGGCAGAGCCCCTCCGGCACCATCCCGACTTCGCTCCGCAGGGCGTCAATGTCAACCTCGTCGCCACCGCGCCCGACGCCGAGGGCCGGCACGCCATGCGCACCTTCGAGAAGGGCGTCGAGGGGGAGACCCTGAGCTGCGGGAGCGGCACGGTCGCCGCCGCGGCGGTCCTGCGCTGGCAGAATGGGGGGGAGGCCTTCACGTTCCGGGCGCCGGGCGGCAAGCTGGGCGTCGTCTTCGAGGGGGCGGACCGCGCCTGGTTGTCCGGACCCGTGCACATGCCGTTCTCAGGCACCATCTTGCCATCGTGAAGCGCGCTTCGGTCCTCCTGCTCGTCCTTGCGGTCCTCCTGTCCGGTCTCCGGGCCCAGGAGGTGCCGTTTCCCCCGGATCCCGATGGCCCCCGCCGCGCCTTCAGTGATGCGGCCAAGGCCAGCGTTCTCACCTGCAGCCCGGGCAACCAGCTGTACAGCGCCTTCGGGCACACGGCCATCCGCGTGACGGACCTCGCCGCCGACCCGCCCCTCGACAAGGTCTTCAACTACGGCACCTTCCAGTTCAGCGACGGGTTCTACGTGCGCTTCGTGCAGGGGGAGTTGATCTACTCCCTGAGCACCAGCACCTACGGTGGCTTTCTCGAAGAATACATCCGCAGTGGCCGGGGCGTGAGCGAACAGCGGCTCAACCTCGAGGCGGCGGACATCGCCGAGCTGTATGCCTACCTGCAGGCCAATGCGCATCCCGACCACCGGGACTACCGCTACCTCTTCCTGTACGACAACTGCGCCACACGGGTCATCACGGTGCTCGAGGACGTCTTCGGTCCCCGGCTCACCGTGGACTGCCCGGACCGCCGGGACAGCACCTACCGCGACCTCCTCCGGGCCAAGCTGGGCGGGGTGCCGCTCACCCGGTTCGGCATCGACGTCGTGCTGGGGCTGCCGGTGGACGCCGACCTCGGCCGGTGTGGCGATGCCTTCCTGCCCGACCACCTTGCCGTCGAGCTGGCGGGCATGACGCTCGACGCGAATTCCCTCGAAGAGCGGCCGTTGGTCCGCTCCACGGAGATGGTCCTGCCCTCCATGCTGCCCACGGCGCCGGACCGCGCCGGATGGCCGGTGACGGTGGGCTGGGTCCTCCTGGTCCTCTGCGCGGCCGAGTGGTTCCTCGGCAAGCGCTGGCTCCGCCGCCTCCTGCCGGTGGTGACCGGGCTGGTCGGGGTGCTCCTGACCTTCCTCTGGTTCGGGACGGACCACGCCGACACCCGCTTCAACCTCAACGTGCTCTGGGCCTTCCCGCTGCACCTGCTCGGGGCCGGACTTGGCGAGGGTGCCCCCACCTGGCGCCGCCAACTGGCCCGCTTCATGGGGATGGCCGCCGCCGGCACCGCCATCCTGAGCCTGGCCCCGCCCGAGGTGAGCCGCCAGGCCTTCCACCCGGCGGTCCTGCCCATCGGGTTGGCCCTGCTCTTCTGTTTCGAACCGTGGAAACGCCCCGCCAAGCGATGAGGACAAGCCTCGGATCGGATGGCCCCGTGGCGGCCCTGTCGTTCGCTCTGTTCGTCGCCCTGCTCCTGACTGTCCTCGGCGGATGCCGCACCGAGCCGATCACATGGCGCACCCCGTTGCACGGCGTCATCCTCTTCCAGGACAGCCTCGGTTGGTCCGATCTGGTCCCCGACACCCTGTGGACGGAAGGAGAGGAAGGACTGAGGCTGGAGGTCCGCTCCCGCCAGCCGCTCCTCGATGCCGACGCGCTCATTCCCGACCTCGACACGGCGTGGACGGACGTCTTCACGCTGCCGTTCATTGGTGGCCCCATTCCGGTGGCCCCCGGGGCGGAGGTGTGGTCGGAGGACGAGACCGTCTCCTTCGCCATTCCCGATGCCGGGCTGCGGCGGGTCCGACTCACCGGCGGCGAGCTGGTCCTGAGGGTCGCCAGCACGGTCCAGGGACCCCTCGAATTGAGGTACACCTTCACGGGGGCGGAGTTCCCGGCCGGGGTCAATGGAGGGTCCAATGAAATCGTCCTCACCGTCAATGCGGACACCGCGGAAGTCGTGCTCCCATTGAATGAAGTAGAGCTTGATTTAGATGGTCCTGACAACTTGTTTTTCAGCAAGTTGAACACCCAGTGGAGCGTGAGGGTTCCGGCCTCGGCCATCGAGCCCGTCGGGGTGATGGGCGAGGATGAACTGTCCCTTTCCGTGGCCCTCACAGGCCTCCGTGTGGCCCAGGTCGAAGGCCGATTCGACCCCCAGGAATTGACCCTCGACGACGCAATCGAGGTGGAGGACTTCGGGGGACTCCAATCGCTGGAGGTCGGATGGACGGGGCTTGATCTGGACCTCACCCTGATCAACACCGCGGGGGTCGATTTCACCGCTGCCTTGACGTCGGTGACGCGAACGGATTCGGTCGGCGCCGCATTGGAAACGACGGTGCTCGAGGACGCCGCCCTCGGAGAACCGGTCTTCTTGCCCCGCGCCCAGGTATCCGGTTCCGACATGGGCAATTGGACGGCCCAGCCCGGCACCGCTCAACTCGGGTTGTCGTCCAATCAGGGCAACCTCGGCGATTTTTTGTCCTCCCTCCCCGAGGCCATCGGATGGTCGGTCAGCCTCGGCATCAACCCCCTCGGCGATGTCAGCGGCGGAACCGACCGCCTCGACCTCGAGCAGTTGCCGGAATTGGAGGCCGTCGTGTCGGCCCCCCTGGCGGTGTCGTCCGCCCGGGCTGTGCTTGTCGACACCCTCGACGTGGTGCCGCCCGACTGGCTGGACTACCAGGGGCGCCTGGATCTCACGGTGGAGAGCAGCTTGCCCGTGGGGGCGACCCTGCACATGGAACTCGTGGACCTTTCGCCCTTCCAACAGTTCCTCGAAGTTGCCTTCGGCCCCGAATGGTGGCGGTTCGATGAGGTCGTCCTGCCCGCCGGGAGTGCTGATGCCAGTGCGCCGTTGACCTCTGTGGCCAGTCTTGATTTCATGCAGCCGCATTTCGAGGCATTGCGCAACGGGGCCAGGCTTCGGGTGGAGGTGGACATTCAGGCCGCGGAAGGCGGAGCACAATTCGACGCGGCCCAAGGCGTTGTGGTGAAAGGTCGCCTGGACGGTGACGCCATCATCTCCATAGAATGACGCTTTCTGCTTTCCTCTGCGCCGCCGCGGCGGCCCTTTCCCCGCATTTCCCTCTGTCCGCGGCCGATCCGGTCGACTCGCTGGACTCCCGTCCCATCCATTCCATCGAGCTCTACTCCGAGAACCGGTGGGCGTCCAATGCCGCCACCAAGTGGGTGGTGGCGGGCCTCGCTTTCGGAGGCGACATCACCTCGCCGGTGCGCACGCTCACGTCCCGGACCGCCGAGCGGGGGACGGGCCTGGGCGGCGGCCTGACCCGGCAGGGCATCGCGCTCGTCCTGCCGCCGATGAACATCGGCGAGGAGCCGGACAAGGGGCGATGGCGGACCACGGTCGCCCTCGAACACATGCAACTCGTGTCGGCGACGTGGTCGCCTGGGATGGCCACCTTCTTCTTCGGTCGGCACGGCATTGAAGGCAACACGGAAGGGTGGCTGGGCACGTCGACCTTCCGGCGCTGGGCCTCCACGTCCCTCAAGGTGGGGGGCATCCGAACCCACCGGACAGAGCTGCGGTCCACGCCGGTGGACATGACCTTGAACTGGAGTGTGAATGCCGGCGAAGTCCACCTCCACGAGAGCGGATCCCTCCAGTACAACAGCCGCTACCAATGGGATGGGGATTCGCTCCAATTGGACCTGAAAGGGTCGGCCACGAACTCCTCCGGTGTGGGGACCCTCTTCAGCCTGGACTTGGGCATCGCCATCGAGGAGGCGGAAGGGGAGGGCGGACGACCCGACCGCTGGTCCTTCTCGGTCCGGGATTGGGGTTCGGGCCGTTTCGGCGGTTGGATCTGGCAGCGCCTCGACACGTCCTATGCGGAAGCCGGTCTGCCTGTGTTCGATGGGGCTGGATTGGATGTCTCGGACGTCATCCAGAACGACACCATCGCCAGCACGCTGCGCCGGCGGATGCCCAGCACCGTCCAATTCCAGTGGGACCGGGAGTCGCTTCGCATGCCCGGCGTGGTCTGGAGCTTGCGCCTCGAGAACAACCGGAGCGCCCCGCGCGGGCAGGCGGAACTCGTCCGGTCCAGTGGCCGCGGCGCCGTCCGGACGACCGTCGGGATCGGCTATGGCGGGTGGGGCGGCACCTACATCCCCCTCGACTTCGAATTCGCCACCCGCGACGTGCGCCAGGGCCGGCCCGGAGGCACGTTGGCCGTGTCGACCCGCTGGCTGGCATTGCCCGGGTCGGGTGGACGGATGGCGTTGGGATTGAATTGGCACCAAACCTTCTGAGCCTTCACGACCTTCGCGCCATGTCTGCTCTCACATCCCCTGCGCCCGAGACCGGCTGGACCGCCGGAGACCGCCTCCAGATCATCGCCGGGCCCTGCGCCATCGAAGGGGAGGACATGGCCTTTCGCATCGCGGAACACCTTGCGGAGACCTGCGCGGCGTTGGATCTGCCCCTGATCTTCAAGGGCAGCTACCGCAAGGCCAACCGCTCCCGCATCGACAGCTTCACCGGCATCGGCGACGAGATTGCCCTCGGCATCCTGGCCGCCGTCCGCGAGCGGTTCGGACTCCCCGTCACCACGGATGTCCACACCGCTGAGGAGTGCGTCCTCGCCGCGGCCCACGTCGATGTCCTGCAGATTCCCGCCTTTCTCTGCCGCCAGACCGACCTGGTCGTCGCCGCAGCGGAAACCGGCAAGGTGGTCAACATCAAGAAGGGCCAGTTCCTCAGCGCAGAGTCCATGCAGCACGCCGTGACCAAGGTGCACGACAGCGGCAACGGCCAGGCGTGGGTCACCGAACGCGGCACCACCTTCGGCTACCAGGACCTCGTGGTCGACTTCCGTGGCCTCGCCGCCATGCGGGCCTTCGCCCCGACCATCATGGACCTGACGCACAGCCTGCAGCAGCCCAACCAGGCCTCCGGCGTGACCGGTGGCCGCCCCGAGCTCATCGCCCACATGGCCCGCACGGCCGTGGCGGCCGGTGCCGACGGCGTCTTCATCGAGACCCACCCCGATCCAGCCAACGCCAAGAGCGACGGGGCCAACATGCTGTCCCTCGACCGTTTCGCCGATCTGGCCCGCCAGATGAAGGTCATGCGGTCCGCCTACCTCGACGCCATCGCCTGATGCGCCGGTCGCTCCTCCTCCCGCTCATGCTGTGGCCGGTGCTGACCGGCTCTGCCCAGGAGCCGGGAACGGTGGACGTGAGGCTCTTCGGAGCGGAGGGCCAGGACGAGGCCACGGCCGTCTGGGCCGATGGACACGGCATCTTGCTGGCCGGGGAGACCACCAGCGACATCGTCATGGCCGAGGGCCAGGCCGTCTGGGCCCCGGGTGGACCGATGGGCCTCAAGGGCTTCGTCACCGCCTTCGATACGGCCCTCAACTGGTCGTGGTCCTTCGCCTTCGTCGGCTCGCCGGACGCCCCCTTGGAGGCGCCCTCGACGCTCGCGGTGCGTGATGTGGTCCGCAGCCCGTCAGATTCTGCGACGGCCTGGGTCCTCTACGATGCCCCGGTGGAGGGCCAATGGCAATCCACCTTGATGGGCGTCCATCCCGAGGACGGCATCCTCGCCCGCCACAGCTGGTCAACCGGAGGCGTCATCACGTCCACCGCCCTCGTGCCGGCCGGCAGCGGGTTCATCTGGGTCGGCAACGAGGCTCCCACGGCGGTGCCCGGGGGCAATGGCGGCATCCGCCTCGGGTTCTGGGATGGCCAGACCGAGTCCAGCCCCACGCTGGCCTGGCTCGATGGCGCGGAAGGCCACATCCCAGTGGCGGCCGATTGGCACGCCGACACGCTGTACATCGCGGCCCACGGTCCGGACCCCGTGGCGTCCTCCACCATCCTGATGGTGGCTGTCGTCAGCGGCAACCCGACCCTGGTTGGCACGGCCCCGATCGCCGACCCCGACCTCGCCCTTGTCGGTCTTACCGCTGGCCCTCAAGGCGTAGCGTGGTCCGGCACCCTTCAGTCCCCGGACGGCACCCTCGACGCCGTCTATGGGCGCCTCAACGCCTCGGCGGACCCGGCTGACCCGAGCCTCTGGGGGCAGTCCTGGATCCAGGAGACCGTCTCCGGATCGGACCGGCCCGCCCGCGCCCTGCAGTGGATGGGCGATGTGGTCCAGTGCGCGGCCCGCACCACGGAAGCCGGTGCCGGTGGTTCCGGAATCCTCGTCCAGACGCGGTTCGGCGAGACGGGCGCCTGGTTCGGCCAGTTTGCCTTTGGCGGGACAGGGGAGGAGGACCTCCACGCCATGGCCCTTGACCACGAGGGTCGACTGCTTCTGGCCGGATCCAGCAACAGCTGGACGGAACTCGGTCCCGACAACGGCAGCCTCGACGCCGCGCTGTTCCGCATCTCCACCCCCCAGCTCCAAAACGGCTTCGAGACCACGGCCGTTCAGGCCGTCCTGCCCGAAGCGGCCTTCGTCGGATTCGGAACCCCGGACCACCACACAACCAGCTCCACGCCAGCCGTCACCCTGCGGCTCGGCGACCGGTGGCCGTTCGCCCCGGAGAGCCGGTGGGCCATCTTCGACGCGGCCGGCCGCCTCAGCGCCTCTGGGCTCGGCGGCCACTGGACCTGCACGGGCGCCGAAGGATGGCGCATCGTACTCGAGTCGGATGGACATGGCTACACCCTGCGTCGTCGCCTCTGGGTGGCCCCCTGAAAAACGTTGGGCGAATCATTGGAGCGCCTATATTTGCCCCCGCTTCCAACGGGAAGCACACCACCTTGTGGAGGGGGTATAGCTCAGCTGGCTAGAGCGCTTGCATGGCATGCAAGAGGTCCGGGGTTCGAATCCCCGTACCTCCACAACCAACCGGACGGTGCGCTCCCCGCGCACCGTTTTTTTCTACGGCTCCGTAGTTCAATGGATAGAATGAGGGTTTCCGGTACCCTAGATACAGGTTCGATTCCTGTCGGAGCTACCACCGGACTCATTCCGATTCACACAAAAAGGCCCGCATCACCGCGGGCCTTTTCGTTGAAGAAGAATTCGTGGGGAGGAATCAATACGTCATCCAGAGATAGGTGGCGTACGCGGCGAGGAGAGGAACTCCAACTTGAATGATCTGCCGTTCCCGCAGGGCGTGGCGAGCCTGGTCAGCCAATGTCGTCTGCCATACAGAGCGGCCCTTTGACCCGGTCTTGCCGTCATGCAGCTCACGTTTTGCACGCTTTCTGCGGTATTTCTCATCCTCCGTCAACGACTGGATGGAGGGGGACAGAATGGAATTGAGGCATCGCTCAATCAACATGGCAACGGCGATGGCAAGGCTGATGGGTGAGGTCAACATGCCCGACCATACGGCGGTCGCGGAGGAAGGTTACATGGTGCCCGCCGTATTTTCCGGGCATGGCCATGGTTTGCCGCTGTCTGTTCGCCTTGATTGTCGCTGCGTTGTGTTCCGTCTTTCCGAGCCTGTCCGTGCAGGATGGAAGCGGTGAGGTGACGCTTGTGGTGTTGGGCAATGCGCAGGATGGGGGGTACCCGCACATCGGGTGCACGCGGGAGGATTGCCGCAACCTCTTCCTGAGGCCGGCTTCGGGTCACCATGTGGTGGCCCTGGGCCTGGTCGATCCGGAGGCCGGCGAGCAATTCCTGTTCGAGGCCACACCCGACCTGCCGCGCCAGACCTTTTTGCTGGCCGAGGAGGAGGGCGCCCACGGGGGCATGCCCGACGGCATTTTCCTGACCCACGCCCATTGGGGGCATTACGCGGGGCTCGGCTCGCTGGGCCGCGAATCCCTCGGAGCGGATGGCGTGCCGGTGTACGCCATGCCGCAGATGGCCGAGTTCCTGAGGACCAACGGGCCCTGGAGCCAGCTCGTGGACCTGAACAACATCGACATCCAGCCCCTCGAGGAGGACCGCACGGTGCAGGCGGGCCAACGGGTGGCGGTGACGCCGATCCGGGTGCCGCACCGCGATGAGTTCTCCGAGACGGTCGGCTACCGCATCCACGGGCCGAATCGGACGGCGCTGTTCATCCCCGACATCGACAAATGGTCCAAGTGGGAACGGAGCCTCGAGGCCGAGGTGGCCGCCGTGGACATCGCCTTCCTCGACGGCACCTTCTTTGACGGTGCCGAGCTCGGCCACCGGGACATGGCGGAGATTCCGCATCCGTTCATCGTGGAAAGCCTGGCCCTCATGGCTGCCTGGACCGCAGCGGAGCGGGACAAGGTCCACTTCATCCACCTCAACCACACCAACCGCCTGCTCGACCCGGATTCGGAGGCCACCCGTCGCGTCCTCGATGCCGGATGCCATGTGGCCCGATTCGGCGACCGTCATGACCTTTGACGTCCCCATGAAGAAGATGTGGTCCTGTTTGACGGGCGCTGGGCTCACATTGACGGTGCTCCTGACGGGGTGCGACCCCGTGGATGTCCGCATCGTCGGCACGTATGCATTGGACGACGAGGTGGGGTGTGACGAATGCCCAGTGAATGGGCCTGAGCGCATGGCGTTTCTCGAGGCATTCTCGCCGGATGAGGCACCCCGGTACCGGTTCGATTTCGAAGAAGGTCAAGGGCATGGCGGGACCTACCGGTTCGAGGCCATCGACACGACCCAGGCCAGCCTTGTCCTCTATCCCGACAGCGCGGGCGCCTTTCACGCCGACCTCATCGGCGATGCGGTGTTCACGGAGTACAACGTCAAGGGCGACCGGATTACAGAACGGTGCGGCAGCGGGGTTCGGCGCTGCCTCTGGCGCAAAGAATAGGGGTCTGCCCGTTTACTTCCGATCGAAGCCGTAAGGACAGCGCGGTGTGGCGTGCGCGTGGCCCAGATGATAGGGGTCCGGGTGCGGCATGCCTTGCGAAGCAGGGCTGGACTTCCGGGCTTCGACATCCACCTCCACCGGGCTTTGGTAGAAGTAATTGGTGTGGGGGATGACCCGCTCGTCGAACCGTTTGTGGAACTGGGGGGTTGCGGAGGCCGAGATGGGCGGGGCGAGCCAGCTCCAGTCGCCGGTCACGTCCCGCTGGTTGCGCTCCTCGGCCTTGCAGAACCGGTCGAATTGGCGGCTCAATTCATGGTGGTCGCCAATCTGGACGCCGGCGAGGTCGAAGCTGTGCAGAACGGCCCGGTTCAATTCCACCAGCGCCCGATCCCGCCAGAGCTGGCGCTCGGAGGACGTGTCCAGCCCAAACAGCCGGGCCACCTCGGGCAGCATGTCGTAGCGGTCGGTGTCTCCAAAGTTCCGGGCTCCGATTTCCGTGCCCATGTACCATCCATTGAAGGGGGCGCACGGGTACACGATTCCACCGATGACCAGGGCCATCTCGCTGATGGCGGGCACGGCGTACCACTTCAGGCCGAAGCCGGCGAAGTCGGCGTTGTCGGGGTGGGTCATTTCCACCTCGTGGAGCCAATCGGGATGCTCGGCATAGGCGTCGATGGGAGGTTGGCGCTGATCGTTGAGCCAGATGCTCCAGGGCAGCGGAGTGAAGCGGGTCTTTTCCTTTGGCGTCCAGCCTTGGGCCATCAAGTCCCGGGTGAGTTCGATCGAAGCCGGATCGCCCAGGATGTCACCAGTGGGTTGCTCGAATCCGGCATACCGGGTCAATTGGTGATTGGCAAAGCGCACGGTATCCGGGCGCTCAGAATGCTCGGGATGACGCGGGGCGAAAATCGTGATGACGCTTTGGATGCGGCCACCATTCCAGGCGCGTTCGAGGTGGTCGCCCATGGAGGAGACGACGCCGTCAAGGTCCCGGGTGTCGCGTTGGTCGATGACGTGGAGTGACCGCCACATGTGGCGGCCGATGCAGCGGTTGCTGTTCTTCCAAGCGAGTCGGGCACCGAATTCCAGCTCCTGAACTGTGTGTTGGTAGGTGCCAGTCTTCTCGATTTGCGTTTTGATATCGGATCGGCGACCGTCCCAATCCAGGTCAAGTTTCCGGCATTGCGAATCGGCCTCCATCAACCTCAGGAACGAGGTGGCGTCGGCAAGAAGCAACTGGCGTTGCTCGGCAATTTTCGGTGTCGCAAAATGGGCCACGAGACAAACAATCGATTCTCGAATGTATCAGAGTCTCTGTGCACGGCGCTGACGAAAGTCATTGTGTGGCATGACGTTGGTCATCAACCGGATTTTTCAAGACAATGGGAAGGTTTGGGAAAACCTGAGCCTGAGAGGATGGTTGGTCCTGTTTAGAGAAAATACCTTTGGCCCATGATCGATCGCTACCTCTCGCTCGACGGTGCCCTCGGCGCTGAATTGCAGC
>WTID01000184.1:0-1973 GCA_011522855.1 Flavobacteriales bacterium | reverse complement strand
CCCATGATCGATCGCTACCTCTCGCTCGACGGTGCCCTCGGCGCTGAATTGCAGCAATCCCTCTCTCCGGCGGACGCCGTGGCCCTTCTCAAGGACGGCGTGCGCCGTTCGACCTCCGGTGATGCCTCCGCCCGCAACCGGGCGGCCCTCCTCGAAGGCGCTGCCGCCGGCCAGTACCCCTACGCCGCGGTCCTGTCCTGCATCGACAGCCGGGCCCCGGTGGAGCAAATCTTCGACGCGGCCTCCGGCGACCTCTTTGTTGCCCGTGTGGCCGGCAACGTCGCGTCTCCCGACCTCATTGCCAGCTTAGAGTACGCCACCAAGTATGCCGGAAGCAAGGCCATCCTCGTCCTCGGCCACACCAAGTGTGGGGCCGTGAAGGGCGCATGGGCCGGATTGGAAGACGGACACCTCACCGGCCTGCTGGGCCGCATCCAGCCCGCCGTGACCGCCACGAAGGCGGAAGTGGGAGAGGAGGACAGCGGGTCCAACCTCGACCGGTGCAGCACGGTGAACGTGGAGAAGACCATCGCCGCACTCCGCAGCGAGAGCAGCATCCTCTCCGGCCTTGAAGCCGAGGGCAAGATTGCCATCGTGGGCGGCGTCTACGACGTGGCCACAGGCAACGTCGCCTGGCTCGACTGATCGGCAAGCAGGCCTTCTTCGGGGTTTTCGGTCGTGAGGACGACGCAGTACATTGTCCTGATGAACCTGTTTTTGACCCGCCTGATCGGCGCCGCCAGCGCCTTGTTGCTTCTTCCGGTTTCACTCCACGCCCAGATCCTCAGCTGCGCCGAGGTGCAGGGGGAGACGGACATCAGCCCTTACGAGGGCCAGACGGTGACCATCTCGGGCAAGGTCACCGAATACTTCGGGGACACGTGGTACATCCAGGATGACTTCGGGGCGTGGAACGGAATCTACTGCGTGGGGCCGGACGTGATCGTAGACGCCAACCCGCCGTGGTGGAACGCCGACCGCCAGCCGGAAGTGGGGGATGTGTTTGAATTGACCGGCACCGTGGTCGAACAGGACGGCAACACCCAGCTGGTCGACATCATCGACTACGTTTTCCTCGACTACTGGAACGCCACTCCGGCAGGCACCTACGTGGATGCTGCTGACATGGCGGACGAAAGCCTCGAAGGAACGCGCGTTCGGTTCCAGAACGTCGTCGTCGCATCTGCACCGGATGAGGACGGGGTATGGACGATTTCGGATGCGACCGGAACCGCCACCATCGTGGGTGTGGACACGGACGATCCGTCCATGAATGAGGACCCCGACGGCCCGACTCCCGGCGATGTCTATCACATCTATGGTGCGCTTCGCCAGATTGGAGAGGGCTATGTCCTCGATTGCGGAGACATCGACACCATTTCGCTGGTGGTCGGTCTCGAAGAGCGCCTCGCCGCCCAGCTCGAGGTCTTCCCGGTTCCGGCGACGGAGGGGGTCACGGTCCGCGGCCTCGCCGGGGCCTTTCACTGGAGTCTGGTCAATGCACTGGGACAGACCGTGGCCATGGGCACCGGAAACGGAACGACCCGCCTGCCCCTGGTGGGGCTGAAGGCGGGTCGGTACGTGCTCTGCGTGGAGCAGGAAGGCCAGCGCATCCGCCGGCCGGTCCTCATCGACTGATCAGTCGTCGAGGGACTCGAGGTAGTCCTGGTTGTCGCGAACGCGCTGCATTGGGTTGCCCGAGTTGCGGCCATACCCGCGGGTGGCGTCGTTGTACAGGTCAATGCGCGTCGGGCGCACATTGCGCGGCCACGCGTTGTTGGAGAGGTCGGTGTCGGCGAGCTCAAGGAACGGGTCCAGCACAATGCGCGTGGCCTCCTTCGGCGTCACGAACACCTTGGTGACCTCCTTGCCACCCTTGCGCCAGATCTCGACCGGCACGCGGCGCACGTCCGTGGTGCCGTCGGTGTAGGTGAATTCGACGACCAGCGGCATCACCAGTCCCCCGATGTTCT
>WTID01000196.1 GCA_011522855.1 Flavobacteriales bacterium | reverse complement strand
GTGGGCGTAGTCGAGCATGACGTCCTCGAAGAGCGTTTTCATGCGGGCGCCGGGCAGGCTTGGGCCGTCGACGTGCAGGGCGTCAAGCATGACGGTGGCCTCGAAGGAGGGGGCGTCGGGGAAGTCCTCCATCTTCAGGTCGGCTGTGGCGTAGCGGAGGCCGTAGCGTTCGAAGCGCCGGACAATCTTCTGGACGACGAGCGTGTCGCCGTTGGCGATGAGGTCGGTGGGGTAGGCGTCGTTGTCCTTGAGCCAATGGTAATTGTTGCGGACGACCATCAGCCGGTCGCCGGCGTCGAGTTCCTCCTCGCGCCAGAGGATGCGGCGGCGGATTTGCTCGTTGAAGTCGTTGGCCCTTCTGTTGGAGCGGGTGATGACGACGACGTCCTGTTCGCCGTGGCGGTGATGGAGGTCGTCCAGCAGCTCGGCGAGGTCGTTGCCGGTGACGGCGTGGAGGTCCGGGTAGGGTGTGGTGGTGAACTGGGGGAGGGGGGCGTCGACCGTGTCGGGCAGGTCTTTGGCGAGGGCGATGTCCTGGCGGAGGGCGTGGGCGTTGGCGAGGACACCGCTGTCGAGTTCCTGGCGGACGACGTCGTCGAGGGTGCGTTCGGCGAGGGTGAGGTCGAATTCGCGGGCGAGGCGCGGGCCGTCGAGGGCAGGGGAGATGGCGCTGCCGACCGGGGGGAGCTGGGCATCGTCGCCGACGAGGATGATGCGGCTGCCCGGAGCCTGCAGGCAGAACTGGAAGAGGTCGGAGAGGAGGTCGCGGTAATGGAACCCGGCGCCGGCGGCACCGGATTGGCGGAGGCCGCTGTCGCGCCCGATCATGGAGGCCTCGTCGACGATGAAGACGGCGCCCTTTCGGGTGTAGGGGGCGATGGTGGCCGAGGTGCCGCCGTCCGGGGTGGCCTTTCTCAGGTAGATGCGCCGGTGGATGGTGCTCGCCTGGAGGCCGGCATAACGGCCCATGACCTGGGCGGCGCGGCCGGTGGGGGCGAGGAGCTCGACGGGCCTGCGGAGGTCGCGAAGGACCTGGACGAGAGCGGCCATGGTGGTGGTCTTTCCCGTACCCGCGTAGCCGCGGACGACCAGGCAACACCGAGGCTGGGGGCTCACAAGAAAGCGGCCCAAAGCGTGCAGCAGCGCTTCCTGGCTCGCCGTGGGGGCGTGCGGGAAGCTGGCCCTCAGGCGGTCTTCGACTTCTTCGGCGTTGGGGCTGTTGGACACGGCGGGATTCAGGGGCGTCGACAAGGCGCTGTCGGACGTGGGCAAAGTACGGGCTTGCAGGGTGGCCGTCCGGCAGGGATTCCTTAGCTTCGCCCCGCTTGATTCGCCCCTTTTCGCGCCCAAGAGCATGAACGATTCGAACGACAAATACGGGAACCTTCTGTTCCTGATCCGGAGCCACAGCTTCAGCCTGATTCTCTTCACGGCCGGTTTCGCGTGGACCGTGATGTACATCCGCTCTGTCCTGGCGTCGACCGACACGGCCGATCTCAGCCAGCCCACCGAGATGCTGTTCGCGGGCCTCGCGCTCATGATCAGCGGTGTGCTCGCCATGCCCGCCGTCCTCGACCGTGTGCCGCAGAAGACCTACCGCATCCTGATGGGGGTTGGTGTGGTCGGGGCCGCTTACTTCTTCATGGCCGCCACCAACAGCGTCCTCGATGAGGAGCAGTTCCAGATGGACCGCGCCCGAATCAATGCCACGACAATCCAGCGTCTTACCGACATCCGCGATGCCGAGTTGGCCTACCGCGAAGTGAAGGGGGAGTTCACCAACAGCTTCGACACCCTGCTCGCCTTCATCAACGAGCCGCTGGTGCCGCTGAACTTCTCCATCGGTTCTTTCCACGACACCCTGCCCGAGGCCCAGTGCTACGAGGAGGGCTTCGTGATCAAGCGGTCCGACGTGCCCGGCCTCGCCGCCGAATTGGGCTGGACGGAGCAGGCCCTCATGGACAGCATTACCTCGGATGCCGTGAGCTACAAGGTGCGCGACACGCTGTACACGTCTTTCTTCGCCGAGAACTTTGCCGACGAGAAGCGCGTCGACAAGAAGCTGCCGTTGGTCAACCTCGACTCGTTGACCTTCAGCCCGACCTCCGGGGAACGGTTCTCGATCGACACGACCTACGTGGAGCAAAGCGGACTCCGGGTGAGCGCCATCAAGGTGCAGGACCCGACGCCCTTCGGACGGCCCAACGTCAAGAAGGACACGCTGAAGTTCGGCTCCTTGGTCGAAGCCCACACGGATGGAAACTGGCGCCAATAAGGGCCAGGCCGGATTCATTCTGACGGCGTTGGACGGGAAGCAGGACCTTCCCCCCGGCGACCACCCCCTTTGGATTTTTGATGAGGGCAATGCGGTGCGCTGGATGCGCACCACGGAGGACCGCTCGGCCCTCGTGGAAGCGGGCAGCCATCTGTGGTCGGCGGTGACCGAGGCTGCCCGGCGCGATGAGCGAGTGGCTTGGTTGTCCGAGCGGTTGCAGGCTGATTCCACGGACGCGGTGACGTGGATGAGCGAAGGGGCGGCCACGCTCGTTCCGGAGCCTCTGCGCGACAAGGCGGGCGATGCGGATTGGCTTGAAGCCGAAACCGGATTGCGCCATCTCGGTACGGACACGCAGACGGTGGTGGGCTCGCCTTACGTGGTGGTGCTTGCCCCGGACCACAGCATGCGCCAGGCCATTTCGGCGGTCGCACCCCGTGTGGTGTTCCGCCACCCCCGCGCCATCCTCGCCGAGGGCTTCCTTCGGGAGGAGCGCGGACGGGACCGCAGGGCCTTGGCGGTCCACCTGGGCGCCGGATTCGTGGACCTCGTGCTGGTCGATTCGGACACGTTGTTGGCCTCGGTCCATCATGAGACGAGCGCCACCTCCGATGCGGTGTACCGCGCCATCCACTTGCTCCATGCCATGGGGCTGGACGACAAGGTGACCGTGCAGCTCAGTGGGCAGGTCAAGCCGATGGGCGAGGAGCACAAGGCGTTCCAGCGCCACTTCGAGAAGGTCGACCTGCACTACGGTCGGTTCATCCCGGCCCTCGGCGAGGTGACGGGTCTGCATCGGCAGCAGTTCCTGCCGCTCATCCAATTGGTCCGGTGCGCATAATCGGAGGCAGCCTCAAGGGCCGCCGGTTCTCGCCGCCGCGCCATTTCAAGGGACGGCCGACCACCGACTTCGGCCGGGAAGGCCTCTTCAACTTGCTGCGGTCGCGTTTGGAATTGGACGGCCTCGAGGCCCTCGATCTGTTTGCGGGATCCGGTGCCGTCTCCTACGAGCTGGCCAGCCGGGGCGCCGTGAGTGTGACCGCCATCGAGCAGGATTCCGGGGCGTGTCGCTACATCCAGAAGCAGGCCCAGGATTTCGGACTGGACGCCATCCGGGTGGTGCGGGCGGATGCGTTTGCCTTCCTGGGCCGGGCCATGACCCAGTATGAGCTCGTCTTTGCGGATCCGCCGTACACGGACCCCCGTCTGGAGACCCTGCCCGACCTCGTCCGGGAGGCGGGCCTTGTGGCCAGGGGCGGCCTGTTCATCCTCGAGCATGGGGACCGCCGGGATTTCTCCGAAGCCGAGGGATTCGTGGAGATGAGGAAGTACGGTCACGTGCATTTCAGTTTCTTTGATTTCCATGGAGACGAATCCTGACATCAAGCGGGCGGTGTTCCCCGGCTCGTTCGACCCGATCACCCGGGGGCACGAGAACATTTTGCGCCGGGCCGCTGGCCTCTTCGATGAGGTCGTCGTGGCCATTGGCGTCAACCAGGACAAGCGGTCCATGTTTCCGCTCGAGCAGCGCATCGCGTGGTGCGAGGCGACGTTCGCCGACTTGGACAATGTTCGGGTCGACCGCTTCGAGGGGCTCACGGCCGACTACTGCCGGAGCATCAAGGCGGGCTGGCTCATTCGCGGCGTGCGCAATGGCGGTGACTTCGAGTACGAGCGCACCATCGCCCAGATGACGAAGTACCTCGACGATGGGCTCGAGACGCTCATCCTCTTCACGGATCCGGAGCATGCGCCGATTTCGAGCAGTGTGGTGCGGGACATCGTGCACCACGGTGGGGATGTTTCCCGTTTCGTTCCCGATGCAGTGGACCTTGGATCGGGTGGAACGAACAGCTGATTTTTCTTTTCCGCGCAGCCGTGCGGTGTGGTTCGGTTGGTTGGCGCTGGTCGGGCTGATGGGGTCGTCTTTCATGGTGGCGGGCGCGGAGTCCATGGATTCGGTTCGGACCGAGGTCATCGTGGAAGGGCTGGAGGGCCGTCCCATTCTCATCGCCGAGCGGTTGCCCCTGACCGGGGCACTTCGGCCTGTCAAGGAGACCTTCGTCGGGCTGGATGGACGTGTGGCGATGGCGTGGCCGGCCGATGGACGGCTGCGCTTTTTGCGGTTGGACTGTGCCGGCTCGACCTGGCAGCTTCCGGTGGTGACGGCCTTGCCGGAGGGCACCACGCTGGTTCCGGCCCCGCCGGGCCGCGCGCCGTTTGCCGAGCGGCCGGGCACCGTACGATTGGGAGCGGGACCCGGAGACCGGACCGTGGAGCGGCTGGCCCGTTTCCTCGAGGCACTGGATGGGGTGGAGTCGGATGCGGCGGTGGCTTGGCAGAAACAATGGCTTCGGGGCGATGCGGCCCGGGGCA
>WTID01000192.1 GCA_011522855.1 Flavobacteriales bacterium | reverse complement strand
TCCGCGAGCGACTGGATTTCGAACTCGAGACCATCGAGCGCACGGGCTATCCGGGTTACTTCCTCATCGTGCAGGACTTCACCAACGAAGCCCGGAGGCTCGGCGTGAGCGTCGGGCCTGGCCGCGGTTCTGCGGCCGGGTCGGCCGTGGCCTATTGCACGGGCATCACCAACGTCGACCCGATCGAGTATGACCTCCTGTTCGAGCGCTTCCTGAACCCCGACCGGGTGTCCCTGCCGGACATCGACATCGACTTTGACGACGAGGGCCGAAGCAAGGTCATCGACTACGTCATTCAGAAATACGGAGCAAACCAGGTGGCCCAGATCATCACCTACGGCACGATGGCGGCCAAGAGTTCGATCCGGGACACCGCCCGCGTCATGGAATTGCCCCTCGGCGATGCCGACCGCCTCTCGAAGCAGATGCCCGACATCTCGCTGGCCAAGCTCTTCAAGCTGGACGACAAGTCGCTCAAGGAGAAGCTGCGTGGACAGGAAGGGCTGGATCAGGTCAATGCCATCAAGGCCATCCACGACGGGAGCGGCCTCGAGTCGGAGGTGCTCAAGAAGGCCCGCGTGATCGAGGGCTCGGTCCGCAACACGGGCATCCACGCCTGCGGGGTGATCATCACCCCGGACGACATCACCAAGTTCGTACCGGTCGCCACGGCCAAGGACAGCGACATGGTGTGCACGCAATTCGACAACTCCGTCGCGGAGGACGCCGGACTGCTCAAGATGGATTTCCTGGGCCTGAAGACGCTGACCATCATCAAGGATGCGGTCCGCAACGTGAAGCGCCGCAGCGGGGTCGAGCTCGATCCCGAGGCGTTCCCGCTGGACGACACCGCGACCTACGAACTGTTCCAGCGCGGAGACACGGTCGGCATCTTCCAGTACGAGTCGGTCGGCATGCAGCGGTACCTGAAGGACCTGAAGCCGACGGAGTTCGCGGACCTGATCGCCATGAACGCCTTGTACCGTCCCGGCCCGCTGGAGTACATCCCGTCGTTCGTCCGCCGGAAGCACGGCCAAGAGCCGGTCCAATACGACCTCGACGCCTGCGAGGAGTACCTCGCCGAGACCTATGGCATCACGGTCTATCAGGAGCAGGTCATGCTGCTGTCCCAGAAGCTCGCCGGGTTCACCAAGGGTGAGGCCGACACGCTGCGGAAGGCGATGGGCAAGAAGAAGCGCGACCTGATCGCCAAGATGAAGCCCAAGTTCCTCGAGGGCGGAAACGAGCGCGGCCACGACACGGACACGCTCGAGAAGATCTGGAAGGACTGGGAGGCCTTTGCGAGCTACGCGTTCAACAAGTCCCACTCCACCTGCTACGCCTGGGTCGCGTACCAGACGGCCTACCTCAAGGCGAACCACCCGGCCGAATACATGGCGGCGGTGTTGTCCAACAACATGTCCGACATCAAGAAGGTGACCTTCTTCATGGAGGAATGCCGGCGCATGGGCGTGCCCGTCCTCGGACCGGATGTCAACGAGTCGGAATTCAAGTTTGCTGTGAACGCCGAAGGGGCCATCCGCTTCGGACTCGGCGCCATGAGCGGCGTGGGGGAGGGCGCGGTCCAATCCATCATCGAGAACCGGAAGGAGGCGACCTACGAAGGCATCTTCGACTTCGCCACCAAGGTCAACCTCAAGGACTGCAACAAGCGCGTCTTCGAGGCCCTCGCCCAAGGCGGTGCCTTTGACGACCTGCCCAAGGCCATCTTCCGGGCGCAGTGCTTCGCGCCGGATGTCAAGGGCCGCACCACCATCGAGCTCGCCATCCGCTACGGCCAAGCCACTCAGGAGAGCGAGAACTCATCCCAGGCCTCGCTCTTCGGCGGGGAGTCTGGCGGCATGGACATTCCCGAGCCGCCCGTTCCCGCGGTGGAGGAGTGGCCCCCCTTCGACAAGCTGGCGCGCGAAAAGGACATCGTCGGCGTCTACATCTCCGGTCACCCGCTCGATGAGTTCAAGGTGCAGCTGGACCAGTTGTGCACGCCCGGCGGCACCCGCAACCTCGATGACCTCGCCACCGCTCGGGGCCGCACCATCTCCTTCGGGGGCATGGTGACCGAGGCCGAACACAAGATGACCCGCAAGGGAAAGCCGTTCGGCGCCATGACCATGGAGGACTACCATGGATCGTTCGGCATGACGTTCTGGAACGACGATTACCTCAAGTTCCGGGAGTTCCTGGTCCAAGGCTGGTTCCTCTTCGTCAAAGGCAAGGTCCAGATGCGCCAGTTCCGGGGATCCGACCAGCTTGAGTTCAAGGTGACGCGCATCGAGCTCCTGTCCGACGTGCTCGAGAAGATGGCCAAGCGCCTGCGGGTCCAGGTCGCGGTCGACCGGCTCGACGAGAACAAGGCGACCGCCCTTTGCGATCTCCTTCAGGCCCATGGTGGCGGGGTGGGGGTGACGCTCGAATTCCACCACGACGAGACCGTGCTCGACATGATCTCCCGGACCCAGCGCGTCGAGCTGTCGCAGGAACTCATCGACGGACTCGAGGCCATGGAGGGGGTCGCCTACAAGGTGGTTGGTGGATAAGTTGACATGTGTTGGCCCACCGTCAGAACCTGAGGCTCGAAGAGGCGGTTACTTTTGACATCCACACACAGCTATTGCAACATGGCCATTGAAATCAACGAAGCGAACTTCGAAGACGTCGTGATGAACACGGACAAGCCCGTGATGGTCGACTTCTGGGCAGAATGGTGCGGCCCCTGCCGCATGGTTGGCCCCGTGGTCGAGAAGATCGCAGGCGACTACGAAGGCAAAGCCGTCGTCGGCAAGGTCGACGTCGACTCCAACCAAGAGATCTCCATGAAATTCGGTGTCCGGTCCATCCCGACCATCGTCTTCCTCAAGAACGGAGAGGTCGTCGACAAGTCCGTCGGCGCCGTCCCCGAGAACGTCCTCACCGAAAAGCTCGAGAAGCTGATGGCCTGAGGCCGACGACATTCCCATTGGAAACGCCCCGCCCGACAGCGGGGCGTTTTCGTGGGGGTTATCTTTAGACAACCGTGCCCATCGAACTCCAATCCCACGCCTTCCGCCAGCTCGGCTCGCTGGAATTCCTCGCCAAGCAGGCGGTGGAGGGCTTCATCACGGGCCTGCACCGCAGCCCCTACCACGGGTTCAGCGTGGAGTTCGCCGAGCACCGCCTCTACAATCCGGGCGAGAGCATGCGGCACGTGGACTGGAAGCTTTACGCCCGGTCCGACCGCCTCTACGTGAAGCGCTACGAGGAGGAGACCAACCTCCGATGCCAGATCGTGATCGACACGAGTGGATCGATGTACTACCCGGCCGACGTGACCCCGGAGACGGGGATGAACAAAATCAAGTTCGCCACCCACGCCGCCGCGACGCTCATCGAGCTCTTCAAGCGGCAGCGGGATGCGGTGGGCCTGAGCCTGTTCGACCGCGACCTGCACGCCCACCACAAGGCACGCTCCACCGTGGCCCACCACCGATTGCTGTACTCCGAACTGGAGAAGACCCTGTCCGGCGTCGGGGAGGGCGGGGGAGAGACCGCCGCGGTAGACGCCCTGCACACCATCGCCGAGGCCACACCCAAGCGCTCGCTTATCGTGCTGTTCAGCGATCTGCTCGACCGCACCCAGGACCTCGACCAGGTCTTCGCCGCGCTGGCCCACCTGCGGCACGCCAAGCACGAGGTCGTGG
The DNA here is from genome assembly GCA_011522855.1 of Flavobacteriales bacterium. Taxonomy (GTDB): domain Bacteria; phylum Bacteroidota; class Bacteroidia; order Flavobacteriales_D; family Sanyastnellaceae; genus UBA8752. The sequence goes on along the minus strand of WTID01000192.1, from coordinate 964 downwards.
TCTTCCACGTGCTCGACGAGCGGACAGAACAGCAATTCGACTTTGCCGACCGTCCGACCACGTTCATCGACCTCGAGACGGGGGAGGAGGTCCGGGCCAATCCCGCTGAACTCCGGGACACCTACGTGGCCCGCATGGCCGAACTGCGCCGGGAGCTCAACGTCCGATGCGGCAGCGCCGGCATCGACTGGGTCGAGGTGGACATCGCCCAAGGCGTGAACCCCGTCCTGACCGCCTACCTGCTCAAGCGGCAGCGGATGGGCTGACGAATTGTGAATTATAAGTCACTCATTCAGAGTGATTAAAGAGGGTTATCAACAATTCAACACAGAGGTTTCTTGGTCAATTGTTGATATCGTGCTTTCTTCGCCCCCCTTCACAACCGCCCTGCAAGGCACGCCATGTCAAACCACTTCCTCATCCGCCGCGCGGCACGCACCGCTGCGTCTGCTGCCGCCCTCGCTCCGGTGATGGCCCACTCCATCACCGCGACGGCCGAAGCGCCCTTCAGCCTTCCTGCCCAACGCGTGATCCACGATCCCGTCGGCAAGCAGCACCTCCTGGAGCGGATGACGATCGACACGGAATCGAGAAGCGACCGCATCACGCTCTCGGTGGACATGGACACGGAGGATTTCGTCCTCTATCAGGTGGCCACGTCGGAGGGAAAGGTGTTGCGAAGCGGCTCTTGGCTGCTCGCACCCGGTCCCAACGAGCTGGTGCTCGACGCGAAGCAATGGCCAGCGGGCACGCTGGAATTGAGCGTGTTGACCCGGAAGGACCTGATGAAGCTGGATTTCGAGCGCTGACCACGCAGGAAAGCCGGCGACAAAAATTTCGATGCCGCTTGCAACCAATTCTAGGCGCAGACGTATATTTGCGCCCCCGCAGACGGGAAGCCGTTTGTGAAGGTCGAAAGACCAGGTCTGGTAGTTCAGTTGGTTAGAATACATGCCTGTCACGC
>WTID01000108.1 GCA_011522855.1 Flavobacteriales bacterium | reverse complement strand
TCGTGAGTTGGATTACTATGATGTCGCATACCACATCGACATGGACGACCTCGCCGCGCGCACTGCCCAGCGTCAGTTCAACATCGAAGAGCGAACCAAGCGCCTTCGCACCCCGAACGGCCTGACCGAACTCGAGAGCGAGCCCGCCTTCAAGCGGCGCAACATCCAACTCGAGCCCACCCCGTCAAGCGATGAGTCGCAGGCCACCCGCCTGAGCATCGATGAGGAGACGGGCGGCCTGAAGACGGACAACCCCTTCCTCCACGACAACGTGGACTGAATCGGACGACGATGACCTTGCAGGAGCGCATCAGCGCAGACATGAAGGAGGCCATGAAGGCCAAGGACAAGGTGCGCCTCGCTGCCTTGCGCGACATCAAAAGCAAGATCATGATCGCGTTGACGGAAACCGGTGGAACGGACACCCTGGACGACGCCGCGGTCACGAAGATCCTCTCCAAGCAACTGAAGCAGCGCGAGGACACCATGGCCATCTACAAGGAACAAGGCCGCGACGACTTGCATGCCGAGGAAGAAGCGCAGGCCGAAGTCCTCCGGGTCTATCTCCCCAAGCCGATGAGCGAAGCCGAACTGGCTTCCGCCGTCGAGGCCCTCATCACCGAACTCGGCGCCACCTCCATGGCCGACATGGGACGCGTGATGGGCACGGCCTCCGCACGGTTCGCCGGACGGGCAGATGGCAAGGCCATCAGCGCCCTCGTTCGCCAGCACCTCGCCTGACACCGGGCGCCTCCACCCCTGACCGGCCTCCCATTTGAAATGCCGCATTTGCATTCCTTCGCATTTCATTCCACTACATTAAATGTTGATACATACATTTGACCCATGAAACTCGAAGACCACCTTGTGCAACCCCTTTTCCGGGATGAAGGGCAGAAACTCCACATGCACATCCTGGTCATCGCCCGTCAGATGGACCTGATGCTGCGTCGCATCCTGAAGCCCCACGGACTCACGCCGCCCCAATACAACGTGCTGCGCATCCTCCGCGGCCAACAGGGAAAGCCGATCGCGGTCCAATCCCTCGCCGCCCGCATGGTCGATCCTTCGAGCAACACCTCCCGCATCATCGACAAGCTGGTCGAAAAGGGATGGACGGACCGCCAAGTCTGCCCGGAAGACCGACGACGGGCCGATGTCATCATCACACCGGCCGGGGTCACGGTCTTGACCGGGCTGGACGCACCAATCAATGCCATGCTATCCCACTCCCTCTGCGGCGTGGACGAAACGACCCGCACCCAATTGAACGGTGCGCTCGCCCACGTGTTGAACAACACGGACGACATCATCGCGACCCAGAACTGAACACAACCACACAATCCAATACTAAATGAAGCAACTGCTTTACACCGGAGCCCTGCTCCTCGCCCCCGTCCTCGCCTTCGCCGGCGGCAACGACGATGCCCCGACCCGTTACCAGGTCGACGCCAACTCCAGCACGGTCACCTGGGAAGGCACCAAGGTCACCGGAGCCCACAATGGCGACATCGCCATCAGCAACGGCATGATCACCGTGAGTGACGGTCTGATCAGCGCGGCCACGGTCATCATCGACATGACCACCATCAACACGCTGGACCTCGATGGCGGCGCCAAGCAGAGCCTCGACGGCCACCTGAGCAGCGACGACTTCTTCGGCGTGGAGACCTACCCGACCGCCCAGTTCGAGCTGCTGAAGCTCAACCCCCTCCGCGGTGGGGAGAACGGCGCCAACTTTTCCGCCACCGGCAAGGTGACAATCAAGGGGCGCACCGACGAGGTGACCTTTCCCGTGAAGGTGGACATGTCCGACGGTGGCGCCCGAATCTCCGGCGAGATGGTCCTCGACCGCTCCCAATTCGATGTGCGCTTCCGCAGCAAATCCTTCTTTGACGCCAAGGAGCTCGGTGACAAGCTCATCTACAACGACTTCACCATCGGCTTCGAGCTCGTGGCCGGCAAGTGATTCCAGTTCCTTCCAATGCACAAGCCCTCGGCGCCTTGGCGTCGGGGGCTTTTTCTTGGGGTCAATGCAGGATGAGGCGCACGTCCAGACCCCACCAACTTCCATCCATCGTCCGCAGGATGGTCCGGGTGTCCGCATCACCCTGGCCCACATTCCACCGGGCCGTAAGGCCAGCCTGGGACAACGGCTGGATCAAGGGCCTCAGGACACCCCCGATGTGCAGGTCGGCCTCCTCTCCCTCCTTGACGAGGCCCAGCTCGAGCGCCATGCCCCACCGGTTCCAATTGTAGCGCAACGACTCCTGCTCCAACGCCAGGACATTGCCGTCCTGCTCGGTGCTGGTCGAAGTGAATGCGTTGGTCGGCAGGATCTCGAGGACCACACCACCTCCCGCCCCGAGCCTCCAGCCGGGAGTAAGCGTCACCTCCGTCCGGTACAGGATGGGCCAGGAGTAGGACGCCACGATCCACTCCATGCTCCCACTCGACACCGGCGCCGAGGCGAGCTCTGGCATCCAATCCGCCTCGACCTGCCAGATCCGGCGGGTCTGCTCGAACCCGAAGGCCAACTGGCCCACCTTGCCCAAGCTCCGTCGGATTGACACCCCGTAGCTGCGGGTCCCGCGTAAGCCCCACCGTCCAAACAGCGGACCGTCCGAGGCCGCCAACGCTTGTCCACTCCATCCGCTGCCGTCTCCCACAGCCGGACGACCAAAGGGCAAACTCGTAAGCAACCGGACATCCAGGGACCAATCCTCCTTCGTCTGCCCCTGGGCCAGCGAACCGGCCGCCAAAAGCAGGACACACAAGAAGGCATGGCGAACAAGGATCATGACTGCATCCATCCCATGACGCCCAAGCCCACGGCCAACGCCGTGATCAACAGCATCGCCCACCTCAATCCACGGTGGGCAATGAACGGGCGACGGTGGCGCCCATGAAGCAGATGATTGACCCGCAACGCCGCCTTGAACTGGTCCCGGTGCACGCCGAACAGCGCAACGATGTCCTCCTCCTCCTGCCGCTCTCCGCGTTCCGCCTCGATGCCCTCTTTCTCCAGGTCACGGGCGAATTCCTCCGCCAGCTCCTGACTCCGGAATTCGAAGACCTGATAGCGGTTGTCCGCCGGGTGGGGGTACCAATTGACCAGGCGCATGCTCACTCCGTCGTCCAGCGGGTCACGTATTCCAGGGGCTTACGGTGCCCTTTGGTGGGCCATTCACCTTCTGGGTAGCCCATGTAGAACAGCCCCATCCCCCGCACGCCATCCTCGTGGCCGAGGGCCGATACGGCCTCAGGGTGGAACAGGAATCCCGGCGTTGACCAAAACCCCCCGATCCCGTGGGCCGTGCACATCAGGTACATGTTCTGTACGCAAGCCGCCAGCGCCGCCTGATCCTCCCACAAGGGAAAGCGTCCTTCAGCATCATGCGCGAGCCCAAGGGCCACAATGGCATTGCAGCGCTCTCCCCGGGCCCGAATCTTCTCCACCTTGGACTCCATGGCCTTCTCTCCGGCATGGGCGCGGTAGGCCGCAGACAGCGCCTCCATCAGCCGCGTGGCCGCATCATCCATGAACACGTGGAACCGCCATGGCTGGGTGAGGCCGTGGTTCGGCGCCCAGGTTCCGTGCTGGAGTACCTGCTCGACGATTTCCCGGTGGACGCGCCGGCCGGAGAATCGCTCAGGCGAAAGGCTTCTGCGGTCGAGGATGAGCGTGCTCGTGTCGCTGATGCTGTGCCTCATGTCATTCGTCTTCGGTGCCCAGCGCCTCGTAATCCAAGCGGTCGAGCAGATAGACCATCGAGGTCAGGGCCGCGGCGCCCAGCTTCAACTCCCTGGGATGGACATTCTCGAAGACGTCCCGGTCGCTGTGGTGGTAATCGAAATACCGCTGGCTGTTGGGGCGCAGGCCCACCATGAGCGGACGCTGGCCGGCGGGCTTCTCCTTCTTCAGCGGGCCGATGTCCACTCCGGCTCCTCCCCGACGGAGGTCGCCCATGCCATAGTCGACCAGCGATTCGCGCCAGGCCCGGACCGCCTCGGTCCCGGCATCCGTCGCATCGATGGCCCAGCCCCGCGGGGCATCCCCTCCGGCATCACTCTCCAATGCCGCGACATGCCATTCTCCCTTCTCCCGGGCCTTGCGGGCATAGGTCTTGCCGCCATTGTTGCCATTCTCCTCATTGATGAAGAGCACGACCCGAATCGTGTGCCGGGGCTGATACCCGAGGGCCACCAAGGTCCGCATGACCTCGATGCTGTGGACAATGCCCGCCCCATCATCGTGCGCACCCTCTCCAATGTCCCAACTGTCGAGGTGACCGCCCACCACGATGTAGCGGTCGGGATGCTCCGTCCCGGTCCATTCGGCGATGACGTTGGCCTGCGCCTTGTCATCGTGCAGGATGCAGCCCATCTCGAGGCCCACGCGGACGTCGTGGCCCTCCGACAACAGTCCGGCAATGCGGCGGGCATCGACGGTGCTCACCGCCGCGGCGGGCACCCGATGTACGGCGTCGTCGTACCGCATGGCCCCCGTGTGCGGAAACGTATCCAGCGCATGGGTCAAGGACCGCACGAGCGCCGCCACCCCTCCGTGGTCGGCCGCCTCCACGGCCCCGCGAGAGCGTTGGTTGTTGGCGCCGCCATAGGCTCCGCCGGCACTGATCATGAGCGGATCCATCGGGCGGTTGAAAAAGGCAATCGCCCCATCCAAGCCCTCCTCACCCAGGCTATCGAGCTCTTCGAACTGACGGAACACCCGAACGGGCGCTTCGATCACACCCTCCGTTCCGATGCTGCCGCCCAGGGCACTGATCTTGAGCGGCTCGACCTCTCCCCCATCGATGCGCAGCCAGGCCCGCTCGACGTCGCTGCGCTCCCAATGCGGCACAATGACAGTCTGCATCCGGACCTCCGGGGCTCCCGCCTCACGCAAGGTCTTCGCCCCCCACAGGATGGCGGCATCCGCCTCGGGGGATCCACTCAATCGAGCGCCCACCTCCTTGCAGAGGACCCGCAAATCTTCCACGCATCCGCCCTGACCCAGCACATGATCGTGGATGCGGGCCACCATTGCACTGTCCTCCGGGGACCAACGTTCTTCCTGGGCCCCTGCAGTCAGCACCGTGGACAGGGCCGCGGCCATCATCACGAAAAGGGCGAGTGTCTTGTTCATTCCAATCATGGTCTTATCCCATCCAGCTTCCATTGTTCACGTCCACCGCCTGGCCCGTCATGCCGGTTTGGGCCGGAGACATCAACCAAGCAACGGCTTCAGCCATCTCCTCCGGACTGCTCATTTTGCCGGTGGGCAACACTGCGCACTGCTGGGCATGGCATTCAGCATAGCTGATGCCCTGAGCCTCCGCCATCCGTTGGATGCTCTCCCTCGCCATGTCGGTCTCCACCCATCCCGGACAAATCGCATTGACCAGGATGCCCTCTCCCCCCCATTCCACAGCCAGGCTTCGGACCAAACCGAGCACGGCCGTCTTGGAGGTGACATACGCCGATTGACCCGGCACGCCGAAACGCCCCAACACACTGGACGTCACCACCGCATGGGTCACTTCCCTCGAAGCCGCCACCAGATGTGGACGGCATTCCTGCAACGTCACGTATACGCCGGTCACATTGACCCGGAGGATTTCCTCCCAACGGTCTGAATCCCCCTTCAAGTCATAGGCATTCGCCCCACCGACGCCAGCATTGGCAAACACGCCAACAAGGTGAAACGGCCCCGATCCAGGTTCGCCCAATGCCTCAGCCAATGCCGCGTGCATCGCCTGTCGATCGGCCACATCGACCGCCAAGACCTGATGGCCTTCCCCATCCAACAAGGACAGCGTTTCTACCAACGGCTCCCGCCGTCGCCCCACCAGAAGAACCGCATGTCCTTCCCGCGCCAGGCGAACCGCCGACGCCCGTCCAATCCCGGTGCCCGCTCCGGTCACCATCACTGCCGTCATCATGATGCGAAGATGGGGAAAAGAGAAAGGCCCGACTTGCGTCGGGCCTTTCCAAGAGGTTCGAAACGTTTCCGTTCCGGCGATCCTATGATCAGCAGTCGGTACCGAAGGCGCCGAGGAAGATCAGGAGGTCGGAGGTCGTCGTCTGTCCGTCGCCGTTGAGGTCGGTCGGGCAGGGGTTGGCGATCTCGAATTCGCAGGAACCGTCGTCGTTCGTCGCGGTCTCGTCGAAGTTGGATGCATCCGGGTAGGTGCAGCCCATCACGTAGTTCGTGAAGTCGCAGAGATCGTTGTTCTCGATGTCGACGCTGTCAGCGGAGACGTAGTTCGGAGCGAACGGCAGCGTGCAGCCTTCCGTACAAGCGGTGCCGAGACCCACGGAGTAGGTACCCGTTCCACCAGCGGTGTTGTTGAAGGCAGCGCCAGAGATCGTCCAGGAGATCTCGCTCGGCCAGGAGCCGTCGGTCACGATGAGGGTGTAGCAACCCGGCGTGTCCACACAGATCTGGTCGGTGTCGAAGTCTCCGTTGTTCTCGTTGGAGAGCAGGTCACCGGTGGCGACTGCGTTTCCGTCGGCATCGTAGAAGGTGTACGTGGCACCGTTCCATCCGTCACCGAAGCTGTCGAACATGTTGAACTCAATGAACGCACCGAAGCAGCAGGAACCGTCGTCCACGGAAGCGAACGGGTTGTAGTTCACAGCGTCGGGGTTCGTGCAGCCGAGGCAGCTGTAGTCACACTGCGTGTCATCGGCGAAGTCGACCGGACCGTTGTAGTTACAAGCGGTCTCGTCGGAACAACCCGTCGTCGGAGCCGGAGCACAGGTGATGGCCAGGCTGATGTAGTAGCCAGTCGTGCTGGACACACAGCTCACGGAACCGTCGGAGGTGAAGCTGACGGTCAGGGAGTCGGTGCCGATCACGAGGCTCTCGTCCGGATCCACGTCGCTGTTGTACAGGTTGGCACCCGTGGCAGCGTCGTCGATGGTGAGCTCGTCCCAGCCCTGCTCGATGAGCGTACCGGCGAGGTCGACGACGATCGTACCGCCGTTCGGGTTCACCAGCGTGAAGCTCCAGCTCTCGTTGTTGTCGTAGCAGTACTCCCAGGTCTCCGTGTCGCAGCCGAGGCAGCTGATGAAGTCACAGGGATCGTTCGGATCGTCCACGTTGGCGTCTGCGTTGTAGTTGCAGGCCATGTCGTCCATACAACCGTACACGACCGGCTCACAGGTGACGCTCAGGTCGAACGGTCCACCGAGGGAACCGCTACCGGCGGCCACCAGGATGGCGTAGGTGCTGGCGTTGTCGTCGGAGATGAACTGGAAGGTCTCGCCGTTGTCGCAGGACTCGGACATGGTCTCCGTGTTGTTGCCTTCGTTCCAGCAGAGGAGGCTCGAGCAGGTGCCCGTGCCACCGAAGATGGTGAAGGACTGCTCAACCGTAGCGCCAGCCGGGAAGTTGAACGGGCTGGCCTCGAGGGTGAAGTCGAAGCTGGTTCCGCTTCCGGTCACGTCACCGGCCACAATCAGCTGGTCACCGCCTGCGGTGGTCAGGTTCACGTCGTCGGAACCGGTGGTGCTGATGCCGTCACCGAAGCTGTCCGCCACGTTGAGGGTGTAGGAACCCGCCGGGAGGCAGAGCGTCTCCGTGTTCGTGGTGTTGGAGAAGGCCGGTGCACCGCTGGCGACGACAGAGCCGTTGCTGTTGGTGATGGTCCAGCTCGTCTCGCTCACGAAGGTATCCGTGTTGATGCTCAGGTCGAAGCACACCTGCGGATCGGTCGTGCAACCACCGCTGCAGAGCAGATCCTGAGCACTTCCGTCCGTGGCGATGACCGCGGCGGCGATGCCGTCGAGCTCAGTGCCTTCGTTCGTGAAGTAGACGGTGTAGTCACCACCGGACAGTCCGTAGTAGAAATCATTGAACACAGTCGGGAAGAGCTCGCCGGCCGGAATCGTCAGCACGGTGTCACCGTTGTACACGATGACGGCGCTGATGTTCTGGTAGTTGTCGGTGTTCAAGCTGTTCACCTCGAGCGTGGCGTCCGGCGTGTCCACCTCTTGGAAGACTTCGAACTCCGTGGCCACGGTGGAACCGCAGGTGCTGATCGTGATCAGCTGCTCCTGACCACCGTTGTCGAGGGTGTACCAGACACCGGATCCGCTGCCTCCGCAGGCGTTGTCACCGCCCACAGCGGTCGCACCACCCGTGTTGCCAGCCAGCGTCTCACCGCAAGCGATGGCAATGGCGTTGTCACAGCTGTCGTTGGGCTGGGTCACACCGATGTAGAGACATCCGTTGTTGACCGTGGCATCCGGGTTGTAGTTGGACGCCGTCGGGTCGGTACAGCCCTGGATCTCGGCGGACACCGCGATGCTGTATGTACCGCACTCGTCCGTCTGGGTCGTCCAGATGTAGACGTAGTAGTTCAGGTCGTCAGCCGGGTTGGCGAGGCCAGCCGTCACGGGGCCTTCCAACTCAGCAGCGAACCACTGGTTCATTTCCTCCTGAACAGAGCCCTGCACCACACCTCCAGAGAGGTCGGACAGGTCCGTGCAGTCAGCGCCGCTGTAGATGGCGTAACCCACAGCACCCGTACCCGTGGCATCCACGGTAAGGTTGTACAGGTTGTACGTAGTGTCGGTCTCGAGCTGGTACCACACACCATAGGTCGTGGCGAACGTGCTCAAGGATCCGAGGCCGAAGTCCTCGTCCGGGCCACTGCAGCAGAGGCTACCGTCGTAGGAACCACCGTCCACGAGCGGCAGGGCCACGTCACAGAGGTCGTCGTTCACCGGGAAGCCATCGGGGCAGGCAGCACAGGTGGCCTCGATCACGATGCCGGTCTGGCTGGTCGTGCTGCTGTAGGTACCCACACGCACGAAGTAGTTGTTGCCCTGCTCGGCGTTGATGCTCACGATGGAGTTGAACGTACCGGTCGTACCGAAACCACAACCGGCAACACCGGAGTCGTCGTTGGTGGCGATGGCAGTCAGCGTGCCGTCCGTGTTCTCAACGAAGACGATCACGTCCGTGTCGGTCACACCGTTGTCCACGTCAGCAGAGGCACAGGTGCTGAAGGTCACCTGGTAGTCCTGATCCGCGTTGAACTCGTACCAGATGGCTCCGTTGTTGGAGATGGAGTTTCCGAGGACACTCGTGCCGTTGTACTCGTCGCCGTTGGCGTTCTCGAGCGTACCGGTGAGAATCAGGTCACAGGCGATGGCCTGCGCGGTCTCCGGGGTGTCGTTGTCCGGCGGGAACTGGCAGGTTCCGTCGTCCACACTGGCGGAGATGTTGTAGTTGTTGGCGAGCGGATCGGTACAACCCGGGAACGCGCAGTCGGTCACATCCGTACCACCGAAGGCGACGGGGTATCCCTCCGTCTGACCGTAGGTGAGGGGAGCGTAAACGTTGCCGAGGTTGTCGGCGATGCCCCAACCCTCCGTCGAGAAGATGGTCCCGGTGCTGAACGTGTAGCAACCGATGTCAAGGCAGTTGATGACCTCCGTGGTCGTCGGACCCGGAGCCATCGTTCCCGTCAGGACGGTATCACCCGTCTCCTCGTCCACCAGGTAGTAATCGTTTCCGGTGCTCCAGCCCGTACCGAAGTCGTCCTGGAGGGTGAGGTACAGACCGAGCTGTCCGTTGTCACACACCACGCAGGAACCATCGTCGATGGTGGCAGCGGGGTCGTAATTGATGGCGGCCGTCAGCGTGCAACCGCTCACGCAGTCGTCGGCACTGGTGCCGAAGCCGATGTCGTAGACACCGAGTCCACCCGTGTGGAGCACGTTGCCGGAGAAATCCATGATCTCCCAGATCGGCAGACCGGCCGGGGAACCACCGCCACCGGAGAACTGGAGGCAAGCATCGCTCGGGATGCAGAACTCCCAGTAACCGTCGACCACCGTGCCCTCGTAATCCGGGGCGTAGAGGCCATTGAAGTAACCGGCGTTGAGGATGGTGTCGCCACCGGCCTCATAGATGTACGCGGCGTTGTTGCCCCAGTACAAGTAGATGTCGTGGTTCAGGTGCAGGATGTAGCTCGTGCTGTCGCTTCCACCGGAAGCGTCACAGGTCGGGAGGAAGCAGGATCCATCATCCGCCGTGGCGTCGGCATCGTAGTTGAAGGCCGCACTGTCCGTACATCCGCAAGCCACACCAGGTCCAGCCACACCGAAGACACCGAATCCATCGTTGTTGGTCTGGTCGTAGAGGACCTCGCCGGTGTTGTAGTCGATGATCTGCCACTCCTTCTCTCCCGGGTAGGCTCCGCCAGCGAGCTCGAGCACGTAGCAGTCCGTGGTGGAGAGACAGAAGAAGTCGTAACCCTGAGAGCCGGCTTCCACCGTGAACTGGGCATTGTCGAGACTACCGGAAGCCACAGCCGTACCGTCGCCGGTCGTCAGCGTGTAGGTCGTGCCGTCCCATCCGTCACCGAAGGTGTCGAACATCATGAACTGCACGAGGGTCTCGCCGTCGGGGCAGCTCGGGAAGACGCAGCTTCCATCGTCCACCGTGGCGTTGCCATCGTAGTTGAGGGCCGTAGCGTCAGTACATCCACAAATCTCGGCGGTGTCGCCGTAGTAGAAGTCGATGGTACCACCATCTTGGTCCTGAGCGATGATGTCACCGGTGTACACATTGTACATGGTCCACGCGATCTCACCGAGGAAGCTTCCGCCACCGGAAGTGACCTCGAAGCAAGCATTGTTCGGGATGCAGAGGGTGTCCTGACCGAGGTTCGGACCTCCTGACGTACCACCGAATCCGATGATGGAGGAGTCGAGAGAACCCGTAGCGATCACCGCACCGTCCACGACAATCTCGTAGATGTTGCCGTTCCAACCGTCACCCCAGGTGTCGGTCATTTCGAAGAAGACCATGGTCTCGGAGGAATCCGGGCACTGGTCGTAGAGACAGGACCCATCGTCGAGCGTGGCATCCATATCGTAGTTCAGGGCCGCCGTGTCCGTGCAACCGGGGACGTCACTGATGAGCGAGAACGCGAACGTGGAACCGCTGCCAGCCACCGTTCCGCCACAGTCACCCGTGCAGTTGTACGGGGCCGGGTCAAGCGACCACGTGGTGCCTCCATCTCCGAAGGTGTCGTTGATCTCCACCGTGTAGTCACCAACGCCGAACGTGGCGATGCTGAAGTCGGAAGAGCTGCCAGCTCCGTTGGGCCACAACACCGTGTGGTCCGAGACGTTAAAAATGGTGTCGCCGTTGAAGGTGACAATACAAGTCGTGACCTCTTCCGGCCAGGAGTCGGCCGTGAAGGTGATGGTCTGCGCCTGGAGAGACGCAAAGAGGGCCAATGCGAACGTCGCAAAAGCACCTCGGAGAATGGAAGTTCTCAGGTTCATGATTAAGGTTTTTTCCAATTGCCGGACCAATATAGATGAAACGGGAGCGAATCCGGAAGACTTTCAGCCGCAAAATCGGGCTGTCCGAAAGACACGATTCCGAGTCCACTCCATAGAAGCCTGATAATCATCGGTCGGAGCAAAAAAAGCCCCGGGAGGTTCTTCCCGGGGCTTATCGACCTCAACCAGGTCGACCAAAAAAACTTTGTCAGCGTCGTCAGACCCTGAGATTCACCTCATTCCGTGCACGGATCACCGAAGCTGATGAGGAATTCCAAGAGGTCGGCGGTCGTCGTGGCACCGTCCTGGTTGAGGTCGGTCGGACACGGGCTCTGCAGGATGAACTCGCAGGAGCCGTCGTCCTGAAGCGCCGCGGAATCATAGTTCTCGGCGATGTCGTAGGTGCAACCACCACACCCCTCGAAGACGCAATCCTCGAGCACCGTGATGTTGGCCGTCGGGTCATAGTTGCAGGCCACAGGGACGGTACAACCGGAGATGCAGTCGGTCTCCCCCACCTCGAAATAGACGGGTGCGCTGGGCGCTCCACCCGACGTGATGCCGCTGGAGGCACCGAGCAGGGTCCAACCAACCTCGACCGGAATCACGCCGGCCGAAACCTCGAGGTAATAGCACCCGTCTGCGAGACAGAAGTTGTCCGTTCCACTCGTGCCCTCGGCCGTGACGGTGAAGCCGATGCTCGGCAGGCCACCTTGGGCGAGCAAGAGCCCATCCACGGAGTAGAGGCTGTACTGGGCCCCGTTCCAACCGTCACCGAAGTCGTCGGTCATCTGGAGCCGGATGCAGTAATCGTAGCAGCAGGAGCCGTCCTCGATGGTCGCGTCATTGTCGTAGTTGCACGCTTCCGAATCGGTACAGCCCGCGCAGGTCTCATAATCACAAGACCCGTTGTCGGAGGTGGCCGTCGCATCGTAGTTGCAGGCAATCGGATCGATGCAGCCGCAGATGACGCCGCCGAGGGAGAAGTTCACGGAGCCAATCGTGCCGTTCGTGATCTCACCATCCAGTCCGGACAGACTCCAGCTGATCTCCTCGTCGAAATCACCCCCGCCCACGGTCAGGCTGTAGCAGCCCTCCACGAGGCAGAACGTATCGAAGCCCTCGTCTCCACCGAGGAAGTTGTCGACGTCGAGGATGTACAGGGCGCTGTCGAGCGTACCGCTCAACAAGGTGTCGCCCGCGGCGTCCGTCAAGACGTAGTCCGCACCGTTCCATCCGTCACCAAAGCTGTCGTACATCTCGAGCATCAGCGGAATGCCCTCGTCGAAACCGGCCGGACAGGTGCAGCCGAGGTAGTCACAGGAACCGTCCTCGATGTTGGCGGCCGGGTCATAGTTGCACGCCACCGAGTTGGTGCAGCCCTCCACGGCGGGAGCGCAATCCAACAGCAACTCGATCGTGCCGTTGTCATCGGTGACCGGGTCACCATCCGCATCCTCTGCGGACACGTAAGCATAATAATGACGTCCGGGCTCGGAGATGAACTGCACCCAGGCATCATCCTGATCGAAGAATCCGCAGTTGATGAAGTCGCTCTCCTCGGAGGCGTAGACGCCCGGCTCGACCGTCAGGACGCATTCGAACAGGGCGGGAATGCCGCCGGCGCACACCGCGTCACTCACATACAGGTTGAGCTTGGAGTCGATGTTGGATCCGCACAGGCTGAGCGTGTGCAAGTCGCCCGTGCCCTCGAAGGTGAACCACACGCCCGGTCCGGGCACGGGGTCACAGCCGTTGATCAGGTTGGGGGCCCCCAGGTTGGTGGCACCACCCGTCGAGCCGGCCACCGGCACCCCGCACTCGATCGGGGTGGCCGTACCGCACGTGTTGTTGTCGGGCACCACATCGAGGTAATCACAGGTGCCGTCATCCATCGTAGCGGTGGGATCGTAGTTCGGTGCCACGGGGTCCATGCACCCGAGGTACACGCCGTTGGTCACGAACTGATACTGGCCACAATCCTCCGGATCCGTCGTGAAGACGTAGAAGAGGTAGTCCGTGTTGGGCTGGAGAACGGTGAACTGGCTGATCTCTCCGGCACACTGCTCGGAGACCAGGCAACCGACCTGCGCCTCCAGATCACCACACTCACCCACGTCGAAGATGGCGAGGCCGATGTTGGCCGCACTCAGGTTCAACAGGTCGAAGAAGAAGGTCTCGTAGTCGCCGCTGTTGAATTGGAACCAGGAACCGTAGCTCGTCTGGAAACCGGCGAGGAAGCTCACGTCCACGTTGTCCGGGCTCGTGCAACAGACCGAACCGATGTGCGGCACGCCGTTCTGCAGCTCGAGGGCAGCGGAACAGTCGTCGTTGATCGGCGCTCCGCTCGTGCAATCCACGCACTCGACGGAAAGCAGGAACTCGTCCCCACTGGTGTACTGGCTGAAGCGGGTGACGTGGATGTAGTAATCCTCACCCTGCTCTACGTTGAAGGCGACCTCACTCATGAAGCCCTCCGGACAGCCGTCATCGTTTCCACCGAGGCACTCGAGGTTGTCGAGGTCGCCATCCACGGCCTTGAACACGAAGACCTGGGAATCGAAGAGTGGGTTGCCCGCCGGGTTGAAGGCGTCGGTGCCACAGGTGCTCACCACCATCTGCTGGTCGGCCTGGGCATTGAAGACATACCAGACGCCAGCCGCATTGATGTCCTGACCGGAGCAGGTCGTGCCCACAAGATCCTCGCCGTCGACCGCGTAGGTCAGCGTACCGGAAACCTGGGCGCCACACTGAACGGCCTGGGCACTGTAGGCGTAGTTGTTGGACGGCGGGCACTCGCAGGAGCCGTCGTCGTCTGTGGCGCTCGGGTTGTAGTTGAGGCAGAAGGGATCCGTGCAACCAAGGAAGGTGCAGGAACCGGTCTCGCCAAAGTCGATGCCGTAGCTGCTCACCTCATCCGTGCCGGTGCCGTAGAAGTTGCCCGCCACATCCTCGAGGTACCATCCGATGTCGTCGGCGTCGTCGCCGGGGGTGATGTCGAAGAGGTAGCATCCCGGGTCGAGACAAACGAGGTCGGTGCCGGTCGTCAGGTTGTCGCCCTGGTCGGCCTGGTCCAGCGTGCCCGTGGCGGCGATGTCGCCGTCCAGCTCGGAGATGTAGTAGACCGCGCCGTTCCAGCCATCACCGAAGGCGTCCGTCATGCGGACCTCCAGGATGAGCTCGCCTGCCGCGCAGTAGATGCACGTCCCGTCGTCGATGGACGCGGTCGGCGTGAAGTTCGTGGCGTTGAAGTCCGTACAGCCGTAACAGGTGAAGTTGCAGAAGCCGCTGTCGAACACCGCGTTGGGACTGAAGTTGCACGCCGTCGGGTCCGTGCAGCCCACCGGGCAATCCACGTCACCGAGCGTGATGCGGTCGGCACCGCTGATCTGCTGGTCGCCGAACTCGGCCTCGTCGAGGGAGCCCGTGTAGACCACGGTTCCGTCGTAAGTCGAGAAGGTGTAGATGCCGTTGTTCCAGCCGTCCTGGAAGCTGTCGAACATCTCAAAGTTGTAGCAACCCTCAGGCAGACAGACCGCGTGAGTACCGGCTCCACCGAAGTCGACCACCGTGTTGGTCTCCATGTTGCGGATGTTCCAGCTGATCTCGCCGTCCCAGCTTCCGCCGCCGACCTCGAGGAAGAAGAAGTACTCCTCGTAGCAGCAGGTGCCGTCGTCGTAGATGGCGGTGGCGTCGTAGTTCACGGCCCCGCTCTCGGTGCATCCGTAGCAGCTGTAGTCGCAGTCCCCGTTGGAAATGGTCGCCGTCTGGTCATAGTTGCAGGCCGTCGGGTCCGTACAGCCTTGGCAGCTGATGTATTCGCAGCTCCCGTCGTTGAAGTTGGCCGTCGGGTCGTAGTTGCAGGCGCCTTCCGTGGTGCACCCCTGATTGAGACAGGCCGGATCCCCCACGAAGAAGAACTCCTCGATGGTACCACCCGGCACGCCGGGGCCACCCTCCAGAATCACCTGGCCGTCCCGGATGATTTCCCAGGACGCCTCCACGGCGAGGTTGTCGAAGTTCAGTTGGAGCACATAGCAATCGTCCACGAGACAGAGGTCGAGGTCGATGGACGCTCCGTCCGTGAATTCGATGCTGCCCATTTCCATGCCGGACAGGTTGCCGACCGTGGCCGAACCAATGTTCCCTTGTCCATCCACCCAGCCATTGGCGAAGGCGTCATACAGGCGGACGGTCACGCAGGAGTTGTAGCAGCAGGAACCGTCGTTGAAGCCGGCCTCCGGGTCATAGTTGCAGGCCGTCTCGTCCATACAGCCGGGAATGCCGTCGAGCTCCGTCAGGGAGAAGTTGAAGGCCGCGGCCGGCCCGGCGGTCAATTCCCCCGAACACGTCCCGCCACAGATGAAGGGCAGGTTGGTCGTGTTGACCTCGAAGCTGATGCCACCATCGGCGCCGGCGTCGAGCAGGATGATCGTGTACGTGTCCTCACCGTAATCGGTCAGGTCGATCGTGTAGCTCTGGTTGAATCCGTTGGTGCTCCACAGTCCCCCCTCGCTGATGTTCACGATCTGGCCTTGCGTCAGGCTCGTTACGGCCACACCGTATTGGGTGGCGTAGAAGTCAGGATACAGGGTGATGGATTGCGACTGGGCCTGCAGGGCGAAGGCGAAGGCGACAAGCAGAATCCCCCACGACTGCAGAGGACGGCAAGGAAAGCGGAGCTTCATGGTTCAGCGTTTGCTAATTCGGTCGTGACCCGGCTCAAGGGCATTGGTCGCCACTTTACACCCGTCGGTCACCCCGAAAGATACGGCGAAAACCGCCCCGCCCCAAATTCTGCCAAAGGTTCTAATGCAAGACGAATCGTAAGATTCTGTAGACCAAAGACAAAAAACACCATTCGATTTTGTCTCCGCCCTGTCTGAAAGCCCCTCAGGACCACATCTCGGCGTGCCAGCTTTCGTCGAAAGCGCTCACCAGCAGCCCCTTCTCCGAACGGGCCTCTCCCACCGTCTGGGCGAGGGGATCGACGACCTCGGTCGCTCCATGGACCACCCCCGCCTTGCGCAAGGCCCAGAACTCCGCGGTGCGCGTGGCTTGCCACGCCGCCTCCCCCGGCTGGCGCCACAGCACCTGGTGCCGGTCAAACCAATCCACACCCAGCGCCTCCCCCTGCGCCCGCACGAAGCCCACCAACTTGTCGATGCTGCACCCGGTCGCCCCGGCCCGCTGCTCATCCAGCCCGACCACCAGCACCCGGTCATAAAGGATAGCCCCCGCCGCCGTCAGGGCCGCGCCATGGGCCGCCCATCCGTCGAGAAATCCCGCCAGCGCCTCGAGCACCGCCTCTTGTTCCCCCGCGGTCAAATCCCGGTCCGCGGTGTGCACCCACAACCGGGCATGGCCCGGCAAATCGTGAAACGTCATGACGTGAAATTAGCGTTGTCCGGCCAGCGCCCGCTCCCGCAACCACGGCAACAGCACCAGCATCAGGGACGGCATCGGCGACTGCAGGAAGCCCAACACCTCCCGGGCCACATTGTACCCTGCCTCCTGCGCCCCAGCCTGCCCGTCCACAAACCAGAAGCCGGCGGTCAGCAACCCAGCCGACACGTAGATCAGCAACAACTCCTTCCAGCGGTCCGCCACCCCGGCCGCCTTGAGGAACAGGGCGTCCAAGAAGAAGAAGCACAGCACGATGGCCGCCATCAGCGCCCATTTGGCCCGCGTCATCTCCTCCCGGCCCCAGCCGTGAAACACCTCATAGGTGTCCCGGGTGTAGGCATAGTTGGTCCGGCACAGCGGCGCATAGCCGTCCCACCAACCCTTGCGCTTCTCGATCATGCAGGCGCGGTCCCACTCGCATTCCTCATGCCCGAAGTCGTAGAAGTCGGCGTACCGGTCCCCCACCGACATGTAATGGTTCAGCTTGACCTTGGTGTCCTCCTGGACGTAGCCGAATCCAATCATCGCCGCGAGGACGAGCGCCCACCACGGCCGCTTCCACGGCAACAACGGCTTCCGCCCTCCAGCACCTCCA
>WTID01000145.1 GCA_011522855.1 Flavobacteriales bacterium | reverse complement strand
GAAAAGATGGAACGGTTCATGAGATCAGAGTAGGCCCAGCCCAAGAATGTCGAATGAGGTATGGCGCGTCCTCATTGCCATCCGAAATAGGGGAAGTTTCCCCACCAAGGCAGGATGAATGCGACGTAGAGGACGAACCAGGCCAACGTCGAGAAGAACAAGATCCGGTTGATGCCCCTGCCTGAATGGGAGCGTTCGGCATTGGACTTCAAAAGGGCATACGTGGCGGGGAACCACGCCAAGGCGGGAAGGGTGAGCAAGAAAAGCCCACTCGCGCCAGACACCATAAGGACCAAGCTCGTGGCGACCATGGCCAGGGAAATCCAAGTGGACCGATGCCATTTCAGCTCGGGCTCAGGATTGGCCTCCATGTCCACACCGTGGAAGGCCTCTGACTCGGCCACCCGGTCCGGTGCGAAAAACCGGTTGGCGACGGCATAAGCGAGCCAGCAGGCCAGTAGAATCAAAGCCGCCAAGAAGGTGACAAATCCTCCTCCGAACCCGACCTCTCGACTTCCAAGGGCAATCAGGGTGATGAAGAAGAGCAGGAAAGTCAGAATGGCCGCTCCCATTCCGGAGTGCCGGCGTCTCGGCCCTGCAAAGGCAAAGCTGATGGCGGCAAACAAGGGCGCTGCAAGCCCGAGCTGAACCCAAGGGCTGTTGAACAGGGAGCCCACCATTCCTCCCATCAAGGTGATGAGGTTGGCGATGGTGGTCCAATGGACAGGTTTGCGTTCTGACGGCTCTTCGGTGTCCTGGGTCTCCGGCAGCAGCAGGGACCGTTCCTGGTGCGCCATCCCGGCCACTTCTCGGGGAGGAATGGAGACGCGCAGAGGCCCGGGTTGGGCCCTCTCGAGACGCGACGATTGAATGGGCGTTGGCTCTGTGTTTCCCGCCACCACGGGAGGGACGACTTCTGTTGAGGAGGGCGCTGGCTTGTCTTGAGATTCGGAAGGTGCAACTGCGGCTTCGACGGTGCTGTTGGGAACACTGCGGTCCTGGGCTTTGTGGACATAGTAGCCGCGGCTGTAGCGCTTCTTCTGGAAGGTGGTGCGGGAAAAGTCGTTGCCGACGGAGCAGGAGGCCAACAGCCCGATGGTGAGCAGCAAGCAGAGTGATCGCATCCGGGCAAGGTAGGCAGTCCCTCGCCGTTGGGCGATTGACATCTGTCAGTAGGAGCGGCGTTGGCGCTTGCGCTTGAAGAGGTTGCCCACCTTGTTGGCGGCGCGGCGGGTCCACGGGATGGGCTTACCGGACCGGAACAGGCCCTGGTACCAGCTCTCGGGGCCGCCTCCCCGGCGCATGCGCTTGGCCGCCCGGCGCTGGGCGCGCCACCGCTTGCGGGTTGATTTGTCCTGCTTCTTCCAGTGGTCCTTTCGGCCTTGGCGGAAGGCGGCTTCCTTCTGGTCGTTGCGTTCCTTTTGCCGCTTGATCTGCGCCTTGCGCTGTCGTCCGGGATCCTGGGACCGGTCGCGTTGGGCCTCCGCCGCGGTTCCCGACCAGAGGAACACGAGAAGGGGCAACCAGAGAAGGATGCGGCGCGCGGTCATGGAAGCAAGAACGTCATTCCACGACGAACCGTGCCCATGCGGTCGGTCGGGTGGTGGGTTCCTCCTCGGGCACCCCGCGCAACAGGAGCAGATAGGAGCCGGTGGCCAGGGGTCCCGTCTCGAGGGTCAGAGTGGACAGGACGTCCTTGCCGCGCTCGAGACTGCCCTCCGCGAGGGTGTGGCCCAGCGCATTGCGGACGGTCCAGTGGAGGGGGGTGTTGGGGACGGTCAACAGGTTGCCTTCCTCGAAGACGACCCGCAGCTGCGAAGCAGCCGCCGGCACGGGGTTGGGAAAGACGAGGAGTCCCGTGCCGCCTTCCTGCGGTTCGGGCGCCTCGCCGCCGAGGGCGAGGTGGGCAGCCCAGAGGTCGGGGATGCCGAAGCCGCGCACGGTGTCCGGTGCAGCCCATTGGGAAGCGGATTCGAGCAGGGCGCGGCGGATGGCCCAGGCGGGTTGGTCCGGGTGGGCACTCCACAGGCTGGTGGCGGCCCCGCAGAGGATGGGCGAGGAGAAGGAGGTGCCGTTGCCGGTGCGGATGGAGCCGTCGGGATGGACATAGGCGGCGTCGCGGCCCGTGGCGCAGAGGTCGGGTTTGACCCGTCCGTCGGCGGAAGGGCCGTAGCTGCTGAAGCTGGCGTGCTGGCCGAAGACGTCCACAGCGCCGACCGCGAGGACACTGTCGCCATCCGCCGGTGCGGTGATCTTCTCCCAGGGGCTGTTTCCGCTGTTTCCCGCCGAGTTGAGGACGAGCATGCCCTTGGTGGCCGCGATGTCGGAGGCCTGGGTGATGCGGAAGGTGTTGCCGTCCAGCTCCGCCGGGCTGTGGTTGGCGGCGGCGTCATCGAAGAGCGAATAGCCCAGCGAGGTATTCAGCACATCGCACCCCATGCTGTCGGCCCGTTCCGCCGCCGAGACCCAGTGGTATTCTTCGACGAGGTGTTCCCAGTGCACGTCCTCCGTGCGGAAGAGCACGTAGGCGGCATCGGGGGCGGTGCCGAGGTAAGGCTCGTCGCCTGACGCGTCGAGGTGGCCGACCATGGTCGACAGGACCATGGCGCCGTGCGCATGTTCGGAGTAGATCCACTGGGAGGCCGCACCGCCGTTGGGGAAGTTGCCGCCGATGGTGATTCGCCCGTTGGCATGGGCCCGGGCGAAGGCCGGGTTGGTGTCGACCCGGTCAAATCCGCTGTCCAGCACCCCGACCAGCATGCCCTCGCCCCGGTGGCCAAGGCCGTGAAGGAGGTCGAGCCGCAGCTGGCGCGTCTGGTCCCAAGCCATGCCGTAGCCTTCCGGACCGCTCTGGTGTTCCTGCAGGGACCGCGGCCGCGCCATCGGCGGCAGGTCCACCGGCCGGGCCGTTTCGTGCCAGGTGCAGGACCGCGTTTCGATGACGCCGTCCAGTGCCGCGATGCCCGCGAGCACCTCGGCGGCGCCGGCCGAATCCACGAGCGCGGTGTCGAGGCGGATCACGATGCCATTGAACCATTTGCTGCGGTGCAGCAGCTGGACGGGGCGTCCAGCCTCCGACTCTCCCACGGACAGCACGGCGGAAATCCGCGCCGGCGGCACGGGCAGATCCAGCGAGTCCAGGGCAATGCCGTGGCGCGCCCGGCGGTCGAGGGCGCGCTCGCTGAGCAGCTGCCGCCCGGCCTCCGGGTCGTTCAGGTCCACCCCGCATCCCACCTTGTCCGCAAAGCCGACCCAATGGTGGTCGGGCGCAATCTGCGCGTGGGCCGCCAAATCGGTCACGGCCAGCCACAGCAGAACGGGGAGGGAGCGCAGGCGCATCATGGACAGCTCATTCCTCAGTGGACTGAAGCCGGCCCAGCGTCCAGCGCTCGGTGCGGACCACGTCGCCCGCCTCATCGAAGTAGCGCCAGGTGCCATCCTTGACCCCGGCGGTGTATTCGCCCATTTCCTTCATCGGTTGGTTGCGCAACTCCCGGCGCAAGGGATCTTCGCCGGCCCCTCGCCCACCGCGGGGCGGTCCAGCAGGCGTGGCGCCCCCTTGGTCGGCCGGGACCATGGTCCACTCGCCGAGGTCGTGCCAGGCGGTGAAGGGGCCGTCGAGGCGGCCGTGCGAATAGCGACCCACCCATTCCGGCCGGCCGCTGGGGTAGTCCGCCGAGAACTCGCCGTTCTGCGGCGCCTCCGACACCAGGCGGCCACCCTCGTATTCCACGAGTGAGCGGACCTTGCCATCGGGGTTGTAGGTGGTCCAGGTGCCCACCGGCAGGCCGTCCCGGTATTCGCCCTCACTCAAGGGCTTGCCCTTCTCCATCACCACCGAGGGGCCGTGCCGCTCACCATGGCGCCAATGCTCCTCACTCCGGGGCATCCCCTCGCGGTCATAGGCCGTCCAGGTGCCGGTTTTCAATCCCATGGCATAGGCGCCTTCCTCGAGCAGCTGGCCGGTGCGGTGGTAGGTGCGCTGCTCCCCATCGAGGGTGTCGCGCTGGTAATGCTCTTGCAGGCGCAGTCGTCCCTTGCGGTCGAAGGCCTCCCACCGGCCGGTCTTCCATTGGGTCCACTCGCCGTCGACCTGCACGGATTGGTAGCTGCCCTTGTGCGATTCGCTGCCGTCCTCGCGATAAAGGATGGCCTTGGCCAGGTCGGTGCCCTCCTCGTGCTGGACCTCGCTCAGCACCTTGCCGGTCTCCCGGAAGAAGGTGAAGTGGCCGACGGGGCGACCATCGCGGAAGGAGCCGCTGTAATAGAGCTTGCCGTTGGGATAGACGCGGATCCAGCGTCCTTGCTTGAGGCCGTCGGCATCCGTGATGTTGAAGTCGGCGCCGGGCCGTCCATCGGGCCATTGGGAGGTGTCCGGCCCGGGTTGGGCCAAGGCCTCCGTGGCAAACAGCAGGGAGGCGTAAAGGAGGAAAACGAGTCGGGCGTGCATCGCAGGTCCAAGTTGCAACGAAGCGCAGAGGTTCGGCCGTATTCCGTCCCTTACTTTTGCAAACCGATTCACCCAATCCCTCCACCATGATCCACCGCACCAAGGTCACCGTCGTCGGAGCAGGAAATGTGGGCGCCACCTGCGCCGACGTCCTCGCCACCCGAGAAGTCTGCAACGAAGTCGTCCTGCTCGACATCAAGGAAGGCTTCGCCGAAGGCA
>WTID01000128.1 GCA_011522855.1 Flavobacteriales bacterium | reverse complement strand
CGCCCTTTGGGGTCGAGCCCATCGACGTGCTGCAGGAAGAATTCAATGCGTGGAACGGCACCAGCGGATTGACAGAAGAGAGCGGAGACGCCCCGCTGCTCATCACCCGCCAGGCCGGCGGCCAGGTCGCCCTCAAGTGGGGTGGTCCCACCCCGACGGACCTCATCGCGTTTGATGCGTTGGGTGCCCGGGTCGGGTCGGTCACGCTGAACGGCCCCTGGACCACCTGGCAACTCCCGACCGACGGCTCGCTGTTCCTGCGGCTGGTCGATCCGGCCGGCAACCTGCTGTCCACAATGCAATACAGCGGACGCAGCCCCGCCCCCAACACGCAGGGCTCGGACCGGGAGTGATGGCGGCGGGGGCGTTCCGCCTCAGCGCACCACCAGCGGCACGAACCGCTGCTTCGTCCCCTCCTCCACGCGGAGCTGATAGAACCCGGGCGGAATCCCCGACACATCAAAGGCCTGCCGCACCGGCACACCGGCCTCGGCCCGACCCACCATCACGCTGGAGATGACCGAGCCGGACAGGTCCAGCAGGTCGATGGCCAGACGCGCGTTGCCGGCCGGCTCCAAATCCACCCGGACGGCGTTGGTGGCCGGATTCGGCGCCACGCGCAGGCTGCCCTCGATCTCCGGCTGGCCAGGATCCGTGGCGGTGCCCCCTCCCCGCAAGGGGTCGGCGGCGATGGTCCGCTCGGCGGTCGTGCCGGCTCCATCGGGACAGGCGCCCCCATCGGAAACGATGGCGTACGAGAAGGTGCTCGTGTTGCCCGCACAGTCCGTGGCGGTGTAGGTGCGGGTCAGCACAAAGGGCAGGCAGCACTCGATGTCGCCGTGCAGGTCTCCGCAGCAGTGGAGGTCCTCCGCCACGACCTGGCCCTGCTCCACGAGCGTGCCCTGATAGGTCAAGGTGCTGCCGAAGCCGTACCCGCCATTGTGCTGGTTGGCGCCGAGGCCCACCTGCGTCCCGTAAAAGGTGCTGGCCGGCTGGTGCGACAGCGTGAACTGGGACCCGGCGTAATCGCCCCAGCCCGTCATCGTGCCGGCGGAGAGGAGGAAGTACATCCAATCCTGCGCCTGGTCCGCCGTGGCGCACGCCCCCTTGTATCCGGAGGGGATGCCCCGATTGTTCCACCCAGCCCAGTCGAGGCCATCAGAGAACGTCGCCTCGATGTCGAATCCGGCGTTCGGATTGCGCAAGGAGGCCACGGTCCAGCTCAGGGACCAGCTCGCGTCATCGGCATACTGGATGTCCCCGGCGCCCGCCGCTGAGAAGAGGGCGAACTGCTCATCGCTGCCCGGGAAGCAGAAAAGGCGCAGGGCGTGAACGGTGTCTCCCTCGCAGGTCAATCCGGCCCCCACCGCATCCGGCTGGGTCGCGGCACAGGCCTGAACCGCCCCGTTCATCGGGGCATAGCCGGTGGCCTCCTCGGTGAAGGTCACCGTGGCGCCGCAATTGTCCGACACCGACACGATGCAGACGTCCGGCAGATCCACGGTGCCCTCCGTTGAGCAACACACCTCGATCACGTCGCCATCAGCGAGGCCACAGGTGCTGCCGAACTCCGGGGCACTGTCGTCGACGAGGGTGATGGTTTGGGCGCAGATCTCCACAGCAGTGTTCCCGCACGCATCGATGGCCTTGATGGTCCACGTCCGGGTCAGGGTCACCTGCCCATTGCACGGCGCGTCCTCCTCGTCCTCGAACGAGATGACCACCTGGGGTTCGGCATCGAGACCGTCGGTGACATCCACCAGGGGAAATCCGCCCAGCTCCGCCGGCAGGGTCCCCGCGCACGCTGCATCCAACGCGACCGTGGTGTCGGCCGGGCACACGACCTGCACCTCGGGGGCCACACCGTCCGCGAGGGCGATGGTCTGCGTGCAATTCAGGATGGTCACTCCGGTTGCGCCGAGGGCGAATCCCGAGAAGGTCCGCTCGAGCGTCACCGGCGACGTGCCGGTGTACACGTCCGTCCAGGTCCACTCCACCGGGAGAGGCTCCTCCAGGCATCCGAATCCTCCGGAGCCCACCGGGCAGCAGGTCCGCACCGCCTGAGGCAATCCGGTCACGCCGACCGACGGCCCCTGACCACAATCGAGGGCCACGGGCGCCGGGCACTCCAACGCCACGGAGCAGGTCGTTTCCGGCCCGCCTTCGAGGCATCCTGGCAGAACCACCACTCCGGAAACGGTCGTGCCATCGACAAAGGCCTCATTGACCTGGGCCAACACTGCCGTCAGATCGGGCAAATCCATGTCCGGCTCAGCGCACCCTCCGATGATGAGATCGGCCCATTGGACCAGCCCCCCTACGGTCCAGCCGGCATACGGTCCCGACGCGAACAGGAGATCCTCCAAGCCGATGGGCGAGGCCCCGAAATCCGGGTCGGCGGCATCGAATCCGAGCGACAGCTTGAGCGCCAGCAATTGACCGGCCAGCACACTGCCTCCCTCGATGGGGTTGATGGCATCAAAGGGCAGCAGGGCGGGTGTTTCACCGGCCGGGAGAAAATCCGATACGGCCTTGGCGGTCGTGAACGTCCACGTCACCCCCTCAGGACACCCGCCTCCGAGGGTCACGCCCTCCGGGAAGGCCACATCAAACAGGGCCTGCAAGGTGCACGCCGGGTTGTCCCCCGAACATTCATCGGTGCCCCAGCCTCCCTGGGTCTGGGTCCGGAAGTCGCCGACCTGGATGACACAGTCTTCCTCGGTCTGACCGAGCAGCGCCGAGGTGGTGAAGACGAGGGAGAAAAGCAGAGAGAGCGTTCGGAAGAGCATGCTCCGTGTACGCGCGCAATGCCCAACCGGTTTCATCCCGGTTCGGCTTCAAGCCGACTTGAATACACTTATATCTACAAAATATTGCGTTTTGGCGTATCTTATTTGTGCGGAATCGACAGACTGCACCATTCGCATGGTCAGCGTGTTACCTTCTCCGTAGCGTAGTACACCATGCCCAAATTCCACCTCCTCGCGGCTGTCCTCCTTGGAATGCCCTTCGGACTGATGGCCCAGTCCTCCTCCCTCACCGGAACCGAGAGTGCCAGCAGCCTTCCCCAACGGACCTGTGCGTCCCACGAGAAGCACGTCCAACTGATGGGCCTGCCGAAGTACGCGGACGCCCACCAACAGATCGAGGACCACACCGCCCAATGGGCCCCCATCGTCGAGGAGCAACGGGCCGCAGGACAGAGCGTGGTGGTGACCATTCCTGTGGTCTTCCACGTCCTCTACGCCAACAGCACCCAGAACATCTCCGACGCCCAGATCCAATCCCAGCTCGACATCCTGAATGCGGATTTCCGCCGCCAGAACGCCGATCAGGACAACATCTGGTCCCAGGCAGCCGACACCGAAATCGAGTTCTGCCTCGCCTCCTTCGACCCGAGTGGCGCCCCCACCAACGGCATTCTGCGGGTCCCGACCACCGTCAGCAGCTTCGGCAGCAACGACGCCATGAAGTTCACGAGCCAGGGCGGATCGGATGCGTGGCCCGCTTCAGACTATCTGAACTACTGGGTCTGCAACCTGAGCGGCGGCCTTCTCGGCTACGCGCAGTTCCCTGGCGGCCCCGCCAACACCGACGGCGTGGTCTGCGGCTACCAATACACCGGGGACATCGGCACCGCGTCCTCCCCGTTCGACCTCGGCCGGACCGGAACCCACGAGGTGGGCCACTGGCTCAACCTCCGCCACATCTGGGGCGATGGCCCGTGCGGCTCCGACGACTTCGTCTCGGACACCCCGGAATCCGACGGCGCCAATTACGGCTGTGCCCTCGGCCACGTCAGCTGCAGCACCACCGACATGGTCCAGAACTACATGGACTACTCCGATGACGCCTGTATGAACCTCTTCACGGCCGGCCAGGCCACGCGCATGCAGGCCCTCTTCTCCCCGGGTGGTGCCCGGGCGAGCATCCTCAACTCCGAAGGATGTGCCCCGCCCTGCGAGGTGTCCTGCGGCTGCACCGACGATGCGGCGTGCAACTTTGACCCCAACGCCCTCAACGACGACGGCACCTGTGACTTCAGTTGCTACGGGTGCACGGACGCCACCGCCTGCAACTACGACGCAAACGCCACCATCGACGACGGCACCTGTGTGGCCGGCGGACCGCAGACGTTCACCATGGACCTGCTCACGGACAACTACGGAAGCGAGACCAGCTGGACGCTGGCCGACGCCGACGGGGTCACCGTCATGTCCGGCTCAGGCTACGCGAACAACACGAGCTACACCGCCACCGAGCAGCTCTGCTACGGGTGCTACACCCTGACGGTCAACGACTCTTACGGGGACGGCATGTGCTGTGGCTTCGGCAACGGCAGCTACAGCTTCACCGTCAACGGCGAGGTCGTGGCCGCCGGCGGGAGCTTCGCCAATTCCGATGTGACGGCCTTCTGCGTGGAGCCGTCCACCATTGCCGGCTGCACCGACCCCACGGCGTGCAACTATGACCCCAATGCCGACACGGACGACGGCTCCTGCGCCCAGCTGGATGCCTGCGGCGTCTGCGGCGGACCCGGGGCCATCTACGACTGTGGTTGTGCTGACATTCCGACCGGAGATTGTGATTGCGACGGCAACCAACCCGACGCGCTTGGCGTGTGTGGCGGCCCCTGCACGGCCGACGCCGATTCGGACGGCATCTGCGACGATGTGGACGACTG
>WTID01000253.1 GCA_011522855.1 Flavobacteriales bacterium | reverse complement strand
TGCTGCTCGTCCGACCACAGGCATCCGTCGCCGTGAAGGTCACCGTCGCACTGCCGGTCTCTCCGCAGTCGTCGCTGAGGCTCGTGTAGTTGTTGCTCCAGGTCACGCCGCTGCAGAGGTCCGAAGCGACAGCTCCTCCATTGTTGCCCAGCCACGTGTTGAGGGCTGCCGTGTTGCCGGCACCGTCACACTCGACCGTCTCGTTGGAGGCCTCCGTGTCGATGCTCGGATCCGTCGTGTCCTCGATGGTAAAGGTCGCCGTGGTGCTGCTCGTCCGACCACAGGCATCCGTCGCCGTGAAGGTCACCGTCGCACTGCCGGTCTCTCCGCAGTCGTCGCTGAGGCTCGTGTAGTTGTTGCTCCAGGTCACGCCGCTGCAGAGGTCCGAAGCGACAGCTCCTCCGTTGTTCCCCAGCCACGTGTTCAGGGCGGCCATGTTGCCGGCACCGTCACACTCGACCGTCTGATCAGCCGCAGGGGAGTCGATGCTCGGATCCGTCGTGTCCTCGATGGTGAAGGTCGCCGTCGTGCTGGATGTGTTGCCACAATCGTCCGACGCGGTGAAGGTCACCGTCGCACTGCCGGTCTCTCCGCAGTCGTTGCTGAGGCTCGTGTAGTTGTTGCTCCAGGTCACGCCACTGCAGATGTCCGAAGCAACGGCTCCTCCGTTGTTGCCCAGCCAAGCATTCAGGGCGGCCGTATTGCCGGCACCGTCGCATTCGACCGTCTGGCTGGAGGCTTCGGTGGTGATGCTCGGGTTTACGTTGTCCTCAATGGTGAAGGTGAGCGTGAGCGTACTGGCGTTCATGCAGTCATCCGTGGCGGTGAAGGTCACCGTCGCACTGCCGGTCTCCCCGCAGTCATCGCTCAGGCCTTCGAAGTCATGGGACCACGTCACCGTGCCGCAATCATCCGTGGCCATCGCCCCGCCCTGGCCAGCCAGCCAGGCATTCAATTCCGTCGGATTTCCAGCGCCATCGCACTCGGCGTCGTAGTCGCTGCCTCCCGCAATCGACGGAGCGGTGTCGTCCACGACCGTGATGGTCTGGGTGTGCGTGGCCACGTTGCCGGAGCAGTCTTGGGCAAGCCACGTGCGGTCGACCTTATAAGTACCGGTGCAGTCCACATCATACGGAGGCGTCTGGGAGGGCGTGACGGTGACCGCCGTCGGATCGCTGTCCTCACAATTGTCCGTTGCAGTCACCGTCGGGGCAGCCGGCAGACCGTCCACACAGCTCACCTCGATGTCGCCCGGGGCGTTGTCGAAGGTCGGCGCTTCCGTGTCCGTGCGGGTCACCTCCTGCTCCACCTGCAGAACGTCCCCACACGCGGCGTCATAGGCGGCATAGACCAGGGTCACCGAGGCTTCGCCATCTCCACAGGTATTGTTGACTTCTTCGGTGCAAGCCAGGTCGAGGAGAAGGTCACCCGTTCCGCCCATGATGGTCTCACCGTTGAGGGTTCCCGAGTAGCTGAGCCATCCGCCTGCACCATAATTGCAGTTGCGGTCGTTGGCCATCTCTCCCACCTGGAAACCGAAGGCGGACATGTGTCCCAGTTGCAGGGTGGTGCCCTCAAGGGTACCCTCGCCAACGGCAAAGCTCAACCCTGAATTCAGGTAGTACAAAGTCCAGTCGTCCGTGATGTCCGGAGTCAACGTGCAGGCCATGGCCGACTTGAAGGATCCCGTCCAATCCACGCCAGCGGTACCATCCTCGTAAAAGACGGTCAGGTTCAGGATGGCGTCCGGATCATCCTGGTCTACGAGCTGTCCGGAGACGATGGCCGTCCCGTTGTTGTATTGGACGAGGCTCAGTCCATCTCCAACCGGGTCGAAGTACCGGTCATCCGTGGGATCACCATCCACATTGAACAGGACAAAGGCGTAATCGTGGCCCACGCCATCCGGGGTGGTGCCCGTGCACTGCGTCCGTCCTTCCTGGTTCACCGCCACGCCGCAGGAGACCACGCCCCGGTTGGCGGTCACCGTGCCGTCGCATTCGGTCGGGAGGTCGTTGAGGCACTGCACAGAGTAGTCACTGAGATCAGCGGAGAATTCGAATGGCTCGCATTCATCACACACGTCATCCGCGTCGGCATCGACGCAAACCGTCATGCCCCCAATTTGATAACTCTCGGAACCGTCCCCTCCAGAAATCTTGATCCGGATCCGCAAGGACAATTCCGTCGCTCCGAGGGTGCTCACCGATTCGGTGAAACTGGCCTCGAGGACCGTGCTGTTGTCTCCAGGGGAATCACCCGATCCGTCAACGTGCCCGCTGAATGCGACGAGAGGTGTTGCCTGCTCCGCGCCGTCCAGGACTGCGTAGAGGGCAAATTCATCCAAATACGGGCCGTAGCTCTCGAGGCCTCCCACACTTCTCGCGTCGAACTGGACGACGAGGTCGGACACGGCACTCACATTGATGCTCTTCGAATTCCAGACTTCGGAATCCGCCGGATATTTCTGGTTGTACTCGAGGTAGGTGTCCCCGGCGACATCCACGAGCTTGGGGATGCCATTGGTGGTCACGGCACAGGCCGGGCCCAAGGCCCAATTGCCATCGGTGGGCGTGTATTCGTTGCCTGGGGAACAGAGGTTGTCGGCGTCGAAGGGCGTCTCATTTTCGAAGTCCTCCGAGTAGACTGTTTGGGCGCTGGAAATCCATCCGAATCCGAGGAGGGCCAGCAGGGCAAAAATTGCCCGAAAAGGGTGTTGCTGCATGGTGCGGTTTTGGTGCAATGCAAAATCACCCCACGCGCGTACAAAAGAGACCGAGCCACCTAAAAACTCGTCTTATATGATATAAAAACGAGGACGAGTTGCTTATAGTGCACACGCAATAAAATGTAATCACGCGTAGGAATATGTTTACACGCATTACACACGCATCGACCTGAGTCCTATATCGTCAGTTATTATATCTCGGGAACGAAATCCTGTTGATCGGGTATGAAATGAGAAAGCCACCCCGAAGGGTGGCTTTCCGCTGGTTTGGTTTGCGGCCCGAAGGCCTCCTTGAATCACTCACTCACGAGCAACTTCTTGACGACCAGGTACGCGCTGCTGGACAGGCGGATCTGGTACATGCCGTTGTTCAGGCTTCCGGCATCCACGTCGAGCGTGTGGTTCACGCCGGACTGGGCGATGCCGTCGTACAGCTCGGACACGAGCGTACCGTCCATGCCGACCAGGTCAACGCGGATGCGCATGTTGTGGTCGACCACGAAGCCGAGCTGGCTGATGTCGTTGGTCGGGTTCGGCTGAAGGTTGGTGACCCGGATCGGCGTCTTGCCGGTGGTCACCTCCCCTGCTCCACCGAGGATGAAGGGCGTGTGGTCGCCGGACTGGCCGCCGCTCACCTGGGCGCCGTCGGCGTCCTCGCAGTCGTCACCGTTGACCTCCACACTGTAGGCGAAGCCGTTGGCGTTGCCGCAGTCATCGGCGATGGCGTAGTCGCGCTCAATGCTCCAGGGCAGGCAGCAATCGAGGTCGCCGAACAGGTCGCCGGAGCCCATGATGGCGCTGCCCATGAAGTCACCGGTGTAGGTGAACCACCCGCTGTAGCCATACTCGTTGTTCATGTTGTTGGCGCCGAGGCCCAACTGGAACGCGTAGTAGTTGTTGCTCGGGGCGTGCGACAGGCTGAGCTCGGATCCGGCGTAGTCCCCGGTTCCGGACAGCGAGCCGGACTCCATGATGCGGTACTCCCAGTTCTCGTGGTCGTCGATCAGGTCGCCGCAGTCCCGCTTGTATCCGGTCGGGAAGGCCTGGTTGCTCCAGTCGTCCCATCCGAGGGCCGCACCGTAGGTCACCGTGATGTCCCAACCAGCGCTGGAGCCGTCCGCCGCTGCGACGGATTGGGTCAACGTCCACGTGCCATCGGCGTTGTGGGCCACAAGGCCCGGGCCGGCCGCGGTGTAGAACTCGGCCCCACCCGGCAGGGCGAAGATCCGCAGGCTGTGCGGGTCGTAGCCGTTGCACGTCTCGCCATCCTCGAAGGCGGCCGGCGTGCTGCTCAGGCAGAACAGGTCCACATCGTCCGTCGGAGCGTAGGCACCGACATACGTCTCGGTCATCGTGTAGGCGACATCGGAGTCGCAGTTGTCGGCGTAGGTGGGCTCCACGGCGTCCGGGATGGTCACCTCACCGAGATGGCTCTCACAGCAGACGGACTGGACCTCGCCGTTCTCGACGTCACCCGTGCTGGTGAAGTTCGGAGCGGTGTCATCGGTGACCGTGATGGTCTGGTCGTAGGTCTGCGTCGTGGTCAGGCCGCAGTCGTCCGTGGCCGTCACCGTGAAGGTGCGGATGAACGTGTAGCTGCCCTCGAGCAGATCGTCGTCTCCGGTGCAGGTGAACAGAGCATCGCCGTCGGCATGCGTGATCTCGACGGAGGCGCTGCCGCAATCGTCACCGGCCTCGTAGGTCACTGTGCCCAAGGCGTCCACGCTCGTGTCGATGTCGCACGTGGCATTCTGGGTCAGGTCCTGGTTGGCGGGGCCTTCGATGGACAGGCTCGGAGCTGTGGTGTCCTCGATGGTGAACGTGGCCGAGGCGCTGCTGCTGTTGCCGCAGGCGTCCGTGGCGGTGAAGGTCACCGTCGCGCTGCCCGTGGCACCGCAGTCGTCGCTGAGCGCCGTGAAGTCGTGCTCGATCGTCACGTCGCTGCAGTTGTCGGTCGCCGTGGCGC
>WTID01000018.1 GCA_011522855.1 Flavobacteriales bacterium | reverse complement strand
ACACCCAGAGGCCGACCCCGAGGATGAGGACGGCATAGCCGATGAAGATGGCGTAGTCGAGCGCCGAGAACGTGCTGGTCATGAAAGCGTAAGGTGTTGGCGGACCCGTGTCATTGACGCGACCGTGGGGTCAATGTACTTCGGACACGATTGGGGGTGGCCGCCCGCGGGCACGGTGCTACATTCAGGCCGCCCGCATTCCTGAATCCGGTCCTTCATGTCCCGTTTCCGCCCCTCTGTCCTCCTCGGTTGCCTCCTGCTCCCGGTCCTCGCTTCGGCCCAGACCCTCCTCCCCTACATCGAGGATCCGTCCATGGTCGAGGAAAACAAGCTGCCCGCCCGCGCCACCTTCTACACCGCCCCCGAGGCGACCGGGGCCTCCGTCGAGGGCCCGGATCTGGCCGGCCGGTACCGCTCGCTGGACGGCGTCTGGAAATTCCACTGGGCCCGATCGCCGGAGGAGCGGCCCGTCGGCTTCGAGGATCCGGCCTTCGACGTCACCGGTTGGGACGACATCCCGGTGCCGGCCAACTGGGAGCTCGAAGGCTTCGGCACGCCCATCTACACCAACCACCCCTACCCCTTCTATTGGAAACAGACCCCGACTCCGCCCGACATCCCCGACGGCTGGAACCCGGTCGGCAGCTACCGCCGGGACTTCACCCTGCCCGGGGACTGGACCGGCGACCGCATCGTGCTTCACTTCGGGGCGGTCAAGTCGGCCTTCTTCCTGTGGGTCAATGGGGAGCGCATCGGCTACAGCCAGGGATCCAAGCTGCCCGCCGAGTTCGACATCACCGACGCCGTCCGGCCCGGCGACAACACGCTGGCGCTGGAGGTCTACCGGTGGAGCGACGGCAGCTTCCTGGAATGCCAGGACTTCTGGCGCCTCTCCGGCATCGAGCGCGAGGTTTGGCTCCACGCCCGGCCGCAGACCCACCTCGCGGATGTGGTCGCCGACGCGGGCCTCACCGACGACTTCCTCGACGGCACCCTCGACCTGTCGCTGGCGGTGGTCCACCACGGCAAGGGCACCTTCAAGGGCACCCTCCGTTGCGCCGTGGCGCGGGACGGTCGGCCGCTGGCCGATGTGGACCTCCCTGTGTCGATCGCCTCCGGGGACACCGCGCGGGTCACCCTGCGAAAGCGCTTCCCAGGCGTCGACCGGTGGACCGCCGAGACCCCCGACCTCCACGACGTCACCGTCTCCCTCCTCGACCGCAAGGAGCGCCCGCTGGAGGCCACCCGCCTCGAGGTCGGCTTCCGCGACGTCCGCATCGAAGGCGGCCTGGTCAAGGTCAACGGCAAGCCCATCCTCATCAAGGGCGCCAACCGGCACGAGCACCATCCGGAGACCGGCCACGTGGTGGACAAGGCCACGATGGAGGCCGACATCCGCGCCCTGAAAACCCACCATTTCAACGCGGTCCGGACCTCCCATTATCCCAACCACCCCTACTGGTACACCCTGTGCGACCGCTACGGGCTCTATGTCTACGACGAAGCCAACATCGAGTCCCACGGCATCGGTTACGACCTCGACAAGACCCTCGGCAACAACCCCGATTGGGCCCTCGCCCACCGGATGCGCACCACGCGGATGATCGCCCGCGACCGCAACCACCCGTCCATCATCTGCTGGTCGATGGGCAACGAGGCCGGCAACGGGGTCAACTTCTACGCCAACTACAAGACGATCCAGGCGATGGACCCCACCCGCTACATCGCCTACGAGCGGGCCGAGCGCGACTGGAACACCGACGTCTACGGCCCCATGTACGCCGGGCTCGAGCACCTCGCGTGGTTCGCCGGCCAGGAGGAAGACCCGCGCCCGCTGATCCAGTGCGAATACGCCCACGCCATGGGCAACAGCCTCGGCGGGTTCCAGGAGTATTGGGACCTCTACCGCTCCGAGGAGCGGCTGCAGGGCGGCTTCATCTGGGACTTCAAGGACCAGGGGCTCTGGAAGGAACAGGACGGGCGGCGCTTCTTGGCCTACGGCGGCGACTACGGCCCCAAGGACATCCCGAGCGACCACAACTTCCTGAACAACGGCTTGCTCATGGCCGACGGCACCCCGCATCCCCACATGCTCGAGGCCCAACAGGTCCAGCAGCCCCTGCACTTCACCCGCACCGGCGAGTGGGGCCAGATCCTCGAGCTGTCCAGCGAGTACGTGTTCCGCGACGCCGTGGTCGACGTGCACGTCACCACCCTCTGCGACGGACGGGCCGTGCGCTCCGTGGTCTTTGAGGACCAGCGCGTCGGACCCGGACAGTCGATCCAACTCGACCTCGCCGCCCACGCCCGCCGTCAGCCAGAGAAGCCCGGGCCGGCGGACGACCTCACGTGTGAACGCGCCCTGACCGTCGAAGCCCGCCTCGCGGAAGCGGAGCCGATGCTGCCCGCCGGACATGTGCTGGGGCGGAACCAGTTCGTCCAGGCCGCCCCGGAGCGACCGGCTCCGGCCCCGGCGGCTGGCCGCGTCGACCTCGCCCTCGAAGACGGCACCCTCGTTCTCTCCTTCGCGGATGGAACGCTGACCCTCGACCGCACGACCGGCCGCATCCTCGGCTACACCGTGGACGGCCGGGAACTCGTCCAATCCGGTGGCGACCCGACCTTTTGGCGGCCGCCCGTCGACAACGACTACGGGGCCCGCACCCCGGAGAAGAAGGCCGTCTGGCGCGACCCGGTGGCGGACGGACCGGCCGCCTTCACCCAAGAGCGGGAACGCAACGGCAGCCTCACCCTCACCTTCGACCGCGCGGTCCTCGGCGGAGACGCCGCCTTGCGGGTCACCTATTCCGTGGCGGCCGACGGCACGGTGGGCGTCGAGCAATCCCTCCGCGCCCTCGGTGGCGACCACCCCGGCCTCTACCGCTTCGGCCAGCATTGGGTACTCCCGGCCGGCCTCGAGCAGGTCGACTGGTACGGAAGAGGCCCCATGGAATCCACCGCCGACCGCAAGTCCGCCGCCTTCCTCGGCCTCTGGAGCGCGCAGGTCGCCGACCTGGTCACCCCCTACGCCCGGCCACAATACAACGGCACCCGGACCGACACCCGGTGGGTCCGGTTGACCGATGAGGCAGGCGTGGGCCTCGAGTTTGTCGCCGATGGCGACCTCGACGTCACCGCCCTTCACTACCGGCCGGACCAGCTGGACTCGGGACCGCGCAAGGAGACCACGCAAGCCCACTTCCGGCTGCTCGACCCGGTGGAGGAGGTCCACCTCGACCTCGACGGATTCTCCTCCGGAGTCGCCTGCATCAACAGCTGGGGCGCCCTGCCGCTCGACGCCTACCAATTGCCCTATGGCGACTACACATTCGGCTTCACCTTCCGGCCGGTCCGGCGCTGAGAAGGCCCGCGCCTTCCGACCTTTGCATTGAACTTTGATGGACGCCATGCGTTGTCCCCACATGACCTGCCGACTCCTGCTTGTGGCCTTCCTGGCCCTGTTCACCAGTGTGGACCTCGCCGCCCAACGTCCCGGGGGAGGCGGACGCCCGGGAGGACGCCCGGACGGCGAACGCCCCAAGATCGGTGTCGTCTTCGGGGAGGTGCAGGACCTGCAGTCCGGCGCCCCGATCGAGTTTGCCACCATCAGCCTCCTCGCCTTCGATGAGGACAAGGTGATCACCGGCGGTGTGACCGACAGCAAAGGCCGGTTCCGCATCACCGAGATTCCGGTCGGCCGGTTCCGCGCCCAGATCGGCTTCATGGGCTACACCTCGGCCACGGTCGACGACATCCGCCTGACCCCGCGCGGCGGCATCGAACAGGACCTCGGCACCATCCGCCTCGAGCCCAACGTCCAGGCGCTCGAGGCCGCCGAGATCGTCGAGCAGCGCTCCACCCTCGAGATGATGATCGACCGCAAGGTGTTCCGTGTGGGCGACGACCTCAACAGCGCCGGGGCCAACGCGACCGAGCTCCTCCGCAACGTCCCCAGCGTGGACGTCGACATCGACGGCAATCTGAGCCTCCGCGGCTCCGGCAACGTGACCATCCTCATCGACGGACGGCCCAGCGGCCTCGTCGGATCGGGCACCCAGAGCCTGCTCGAGCAGATTCCCGCCAGCAGCATCGACCGCGTCGAGATCATCACCTCCCCCACCGCCAAGTACGATCCGGAGGGCGTCGCCGGCATCCTCAACATCATCCTCAAGAAGGACAAGCTCGAAGGCAAACACGGCCAGGTCAGCGTCACGTGGGGCTCGGACGAGAACCACAGCGGCTCGGTCAACGGCAACATGCGCGGCCAGAAACTCAACTTCTCTTTCAACGCCGGCTGGAACGAGCGCAACAACTTCCGCTGGGGCGACAGCGAACGGCTGCAGGCCTTCGGAGGCGAGCTCGGAGGCGCCTACGATTCACTGAGCACGTTGCTGTCCAACAGCTACGCCGACAACGAAAGCCACAGCTGGAATGTGCGCGCCGGGCTCGACTGGATGCCCTCCTCCAAGACCACGTGGAGCCTCGGCGTCCGGACCAACCAAAGCGGCAACAGCGGCGTGGAAGACGTGGTCAACCTGGAGACCTGGAGCACCGACGCGGTGGGCGGATTCACCCGCTATGGCCTGTCCTCGCGCGACAACGCCTCCACCGACCTCGACCTCGGCTACGAGCACAAGTATGGCGAGCGCCACACCCTGCAAGCTTTCGCCCGCTGGTCCCAGCGCGAGGGTGTGTCCCACGACTCCCTCTGGCAGGACCTGCCGTCCGCCGTGCTGGACAGCGCCTACCTCTCCAACGCCAACCTGAACGACGGCGGCAATTGGAACGC
>WTID01000271.1 GCA_011522855.1 Flavobacteriales bacterium | reverse complement strand
CGAAGAGGGCGCAGGCGGCAAACATGCCGAGCAGGGTGCTCTTGTTCATGGGTTGGGTTTTGATGCCGCGAAAGTAGTGCGCCCTGTCCTATCCGGAATGCCGTTGCATTTCCTCCTGCACGGTTTGTTCCCATCGATGCCCATTGTGCTCTCAGCGAGGGAGACAGGACATCCAATGACAGAAAAAAGCCCCCACCGAGGTGGGGGCTTTTCACAGGTCGGGATGACTGGACTCGAACCAGCGACCTCGTCGTCCCGAACGACGCGCGCTACCAACTGCGCCACATCCCGATGCCCTTCGTGGAAGGGGGCGCAAAGATAAGGCGTTCTGTGATTTGCCGGATGTCTACCTTGAGACCATGAACCGATTCGTCTGCTACCTCGTTCTCAGCGGCCTCGCCTTGCTTCCCCTTCTTTCCCCTGCCCAGACGGCTGAGCTCACAGTCACCGTGGAAGGCCTTCTCGAGAATGCCTCGGCCACCCTCACAGTGGAGCGCGGTGTGGGCGGTCTGGATGACGCCACGTTGATCGGGTTGGGCGAAGACACGCCCGTGGACCACACGTTCACCTTGGCGACCGGACCGTGGACCGTGTCCATCGACGCCCCAGGGCACGCCACGCCAGCAGCCCAGGTGATGGACCTCACAGGGGATGCGACCCTCACCCTCGATGTGGCGGCCTTGGCTGGAGACAGCACCACCTACATCTTCAGCTGGGAGGAGGACGGCAGCATTGCCGGCCACGCCACCGAGTTCGTGCCGGCAGACCCACCGGTCATCGAGGTGCTCGGCGAAGCCTACACCGTTCCGGACGGATTCAGCGCCCAGACCCTGTTCCAGCAATACGGGTTCATCCTCGATGATCACGAACTCGCCTGGACTCCGGACGACGCCTTCAAGCTCCACCAGACGATCAGCTCCCTCCCCTATCCCCGCGTCAATGCAGACGAGGATGGCACCCCGGTGGTGGCCGTGTGGCGGTTGACCGACGACATGCTCGACGGAGACTACATGGTGGAGACCATCGCCGGCACCGAAGTGGTGACCGTCGCCAAGGATGCCTTCACCTACGCTGAGCCCCTCGTGGTCAACTTCGATGGAGACCAAGGACAATTCTTCTCCCGTCGCTTGTTCAAGGCACTCCTCTCCCACCTCACGGATGAGGGCACCGACAGCTGGCTGGTCACCCAGATTGCCGACGAGCGCTATGGCGTGGAGTTCATGGAGCCCAGCCCGGAACTGGAGGCCTTGATGAGCGAGACCCAGACCAACTTCCAGCCTTTCCCGGCCTGGGAGAAGCTCCAGATCATGGGGATGTTCGAGGAGTTCCCGGAGGGCCTGCGCAAGCAGGATGGACTGAGCAAGCTGGTCCGCCGGATCAACGGCCAACAGAACCCCTACTACCCCACCGCGCCGGCCATCGCCTGGACGGGCATCGAGACCATCGAGTGGATGGAGAGCGGATTCAGCAACTTCTCCATCGACTACATCCACCGCCTGATCCTCCACGAGAAGGCCCACTTCCTCTGGGCCTACACCTTCGATGACGACCTGCGGAATGATTGGACTGCGCTGGGCGGATGGTTCGAGGACCCCAACGCGCCGAGCGGATGGAGCACGACCCTGACCACGGAGTTTGTCAGCGGGTATGCCCACGACATGAACCCCAACGAGGACATGGCCGAGAGCATCGCGTACTACATCTCCAACCCCCAGGTCCTGTTGACCCATGCGCCGGCCAAGTACGACTTCATCCGGGACCGGGTCATGCACGGTGCCCGCTATGTGGCGATGATCGCGGAGGAATTGACCTTCGAGGTCTTCAACCTCTTCCCTGATTACACCTATCCCGGCAAGATTGTGGGCACGGACGTCCAGGTCATTGGCGACCCTTCGGACGACAAGGAGTTCACCCTGACCGTCACGCTGCACAGCGACGATCCGGCCCAGGACGGCGCAGCGAGTGGGCAGGTCCGCTTCGTGAGCTCGGTCGGCACCATCTTCGACATGTGGCTGAGCCCGGTCAATGGGTCCAGTGACTCCGTGCTCACCGGCACCCTCACGCTCAACAAGCACATGAAGGCCGGCTGGTGGAACTTCGACGGCCTCCACCTCTGGGACGCCGTGGGCAACGACCGCTACGAGAGCCCGGCCACCATTGGCCTGCGCCTGTTCCTCAACAACCCGTTGGAGGACATCACCCCGCCGGAATACCTCGATGACACCTTCACCATGGAGGCCGTGACGGACATCCAGATCACCGATGGCTCCGACGGACCGTCCACGGTGGAGGGCATCCAGGTTCAATACGACACGTGGGACAAGATTCCGCTGCAGCGCGGCCTCACCCGCATCTCCTTCCCCACCGTGGACCCCGACTACGGCCACCGTTACTCGATGGACATCCAGTCCAATCAGTTCCCGAGCAACGGGTACGACGAGGTCAAGCACCACAGCATGGAGATGCCCATTCCGCATTACTTCCCGACCGGGCATTACACCGTCAACTACGCCATTGCCACGGACATCGCAGGGAACACCTCCAGCCTCTACTTCACGGGAGATCCGAACTACAGCAATGCGGACGGCGTCCACATCTTCGCCGAAGACCGCGATTCGGTCTACATGGCCACCGACTACCCTGACCTCCTGCCGCCGGAGGTGGACCTGAACAGCTTCTCCATCGAAGCCACGCCGAGCAATCCGGACGCCCCCAATGGCGAGACCCTGGTCGAGTTCACCCTCGCCTTCCAGGACACGTCGGAGTTCGATGACTTCACCTCGGGCGTGCAGCACATGACCTACACCCTGCGGAATCCGTTGGGCGAGGAGTTCCACTACGACGCCTGGGAGGAACTCGGCGGTGCCAACTTCTTCTACCAGGTCTACCCGCCCGAGGGAGCCAATGAATGGCAGACCGTGACGGTGAGCACGTTCCTTCCTGCAGGATCCGCTCCCGGCCTGTGGGGCGTGTCGGCCATTGCGATCCGGGACCGCGCCCGCAACGTAAAGCGCTACAGCTTCGTGGAGTATGTGCAGTTCACGCTGGACGAGACGCCGTGCCCGGCCGACCTGGACGGCAACGGCAACATCGGCGCACCGGACCTCCTCCTCATCCTCGCGGAGTTCGGCTGTCTCGAGAACTGCGGCATCGCGGACATCGACGGCAATGACCAAGTGGATGTGGGCGACGCCCTTCTCTTCCTGGCCGACTACGGCATGCCCTGCGAATGAGGCGGTCTGGCGGTACCTTTCCGCCATGCGATTCCCCTTGACCTTCGCCGCCCTCCTCTGGGCAGGCATGACGCTGTCTCAGACGCCCGGCAACATCGAGGCCGTGGAATGCGACCCCGCTTCGGACCGCTGGTTCGTGAGCAATGGCAGCAGCCTCCTTGTGACCGAAGACCTCGGGGAGAGCTGGTCCTTCTTCGGGGAAGCCCAGGCTTCCCACGGCATGGAGGTGCTCAATGGCCACCTGTATGCCATCGGAGACAACGTCATCCGGGCCTATGACCTCGAATCGGCCGACGAGGTTGGATCGCTGAGCATCCCGGGCGTCGGATTTCTCAATGGGATGGGCAGCCACAGCGATGGCTTCCTCGTGGTCAGCGATTTCTCCAGCGGCCGGCTCTACACTGTGGATGTCACCGAACCGCAACAGATGCAATACAGCCTGCTCGCCGGCAACTTCGGGGCCACCCCCAACGGCGTGGTCATCGACGAGGCCAACTTCCGCGCCGTGGTGGTCTGCTGGGGCAACAATGCCGACATCCTCGCCGTCGATCTCGAAAGTGGCGACGTCAACCCTCTCGTGGAAGGCTCGGGCATGGGCAACCTCGATGGGGTGGACATGGATGGCGAGGGGCGGTTCTACGTCAGCTCCTGGTCCCCCACCCGTGTGACCCGGTTCTCCTCTGATTTCGCGGACTCCGAAACCGTCGTGACCGGAGCGGACGGGCTGTCCAATCCGGCCGACATCAGCTATTCCGTCTCAGCGGACCTCCTCGGCGTCGCCAATTCCGGCAGTGACGAGGTCACCTTCCACAGCTTCGCCGAAGCCAATGGGCTGCACGAAGTCTTCGGCTGGCACGCGGAACACAGCGGGAACAATCTCGTCGTGAGCCTGAGTGCAGGCGGAGCAGTCGAATGGACGGTCCATGACGCCTTGGGCCGTGTGCTGGGTCAGGGGGTCGAATGGCTCCCGGCCGGAACCAGCCGCCTGCCGTGGCCGGCCGCCCATCCGGGCAGCCTGGTGGTGCTCCGGTGCAACGGCGACGTGCTGAGCTTGCGCTGATCCGCGCCGGTCAGGCGCCTTTCTGCTTCGGGGACTTCAACCGGAGGCGGTACATCAGTCCCACCGTCCATTCCTCGGCGCCATAGAGCCGCAAATCGTCGAGCCCGGCCCCAATCTCGACGAGGGCCACGCCCGGGGCCGCTGGGTTGTATCGCTCGACCCAGTCCCGCTGAATGAACAGCGAGACCTTTTGCCGTTTGGCCACCTTGCGGCCCGTGGCCAGACGCATGCGCCAAGCGCCATCCGGCTGCCATCCTTCCGGGACCCGGTCAACGAACCGCTCCACGGATACCGCGGGATCCCATTTCCACCCTTTGATGTTGTAGCCGACGGTGCCCTTGAACCGCCAGGTTCGGCGCTGCCCATAATCCGCGGGATCCTCGCCCCCTTTGAGGGCAAGGGCGGTCTGCTGCTGGCAGCGGGCGCGCGTCTTGAATTCCCAGCGACCGGCCTCCAACTCAATCCCATGTTCGACCTGCCAACGCAGGAGCTTGTCCACGCCCTG
>WTID01000119.1 GCA_011522855.1 Flavobacteriales bacterium | reverse complement strand
TGTGAGGCGCCCCCGACCACGTACGCCGTGACCTTCCAGGTGGACATGTCCGAATACACAGGTACCTATGGAACTGTGAACCTCAACGGCAGCTTCGCCGGTTGGTGCGGAGCTTGCATCCCCATGGACGACTCCGATGCGGACGGCATCTACACGGTGACGGTCGACATCGCTCCGGATACGATTGAGTACAAGTTCACCCTCGACGGGTGGACGGCCCAGGAAGAATTCGCCGGCGGCGAGTCCTGCACCAGCACGATCGACGGATTTACGAACCGTTCCTATGCGGTCGAGGCGGATGCCACCCTGCCGGTGGTCTGCTACAACAGCTGCGACGCGTGTGGCGGCGGTGTGGAGTGCCTGCTCGACAGCGCGATGGTCACCATCACGGTGGACATGAGCGAGGAAACGGTCAACCCGATCGGCGTCTTCGTTGCAGGAAACTTCCAAGGTTGGACCCCGGGCGCCACGCTCGCCACCGACAACGGTGACGGCACGTGGTCGCACAGCTTCATGGCGGCTGTGGGCAGCGATGTCCAGTACAAGTGGTTGAATGGCACGGCATGGGGCTTCGAGGAGACGGTTCCGTCTGATTGTCAGTACCCCGGTGATTCCAACCGTGGATTCGATGTCCCTTGTGAGGACTACAGCCACCCGGTGCATTGTTACGGCAGCTGCAACCCGTGTGGTGCAGCCACCTACGAGGCCACCTTCACGGTCCTGACGGACAACATCACGGTTGCGGCCGATGGCATGCACATCGCCGGCGCCTTCGAAGGCTGGTCCGGCACGGCCATGAGTGACAACGGGGATGGCAGCTGGTCCATCACCCTCGATCTTGAGGTCGGTTCCTACGAGTTCAAGTTCCAGAATGGCCTTGGCGGCTGGGAGGAGCTCGACTGTGGCGGCAACCGCAGCGTCTCCATCGACGGCTCCGGAGCAGTGAGCTACACGGGCTGCTTTGCCCAATGTGGTGAGAGCGCAGCCTGTGTGACCGATCCGGATCCTGCCAACATCACTTTCCAAGTGGACATGAGCGAGGTGGACAGCCTCATCGCAGACAGTGTGTACGTCATTGGCAGCTTCACCGACCCAGTGTGGCAGGCTGGCGGCATTTTGATGTCCGATGCGGATGGGGACCTCATCTATGAGGCCACCGTGCTGGTCTCGGGCCCCGCAGGCATTGCCTACAAGTTCTACAACGGCAACCCCTTCCCGAACGGTGTGGGAACCGATGAAGGCGGTGAAACGGCTGATTTCGCGGCCGGCGGATGCGGTGTGGACAACGGTGTCGGTGGATTCAACCGCACGCACACCCGCTCCGGTGCCGATGAGACCCTGGGTGCCGTCTGTTTCAACAGCTGTGCCGCCTGCGGTGTGGCCGATGGAACGGAGGTCACCTTCAGCGTGGACATGAACAGCTACGGCGGAACCTTTGGCTTCGTCAACGTGTCCGGTACGTGGAACGACTTCTGTGGTGACTGCAACCAGATGAGCGACGACGACATGGACGGCATCTGGACCGCCACGATCGCCATCCCTGAGGGAGAGAACTACCGCTACAAGTTCCAAGTGGATGCCTGGACTGACGAGGAGAACCTCGCTCCTGGCGACAACCCCATCGGTCCCTGTGTCGTGAAGTCTGGTGGCTTCACCAATCGCGACCTGGATGTGGCCGGTTCCGATCCGATTGCCCTTGACACCGTGTGCTGGGCTTCCTGCCTCGCCTGCGTTGGTCAGGATGCGACCCCGGGTTGTACGGACGATACCGCCAGCAACTACGATGCTGCGGCCACGGCCAAC
This sequence comes from Flavobacteriales bacterium, assembly GCA_011522855.1. Taxonomy (GTDB): domain Bacteria; phylum Bacteroidota; class Bacteroidia; order Flavobacteriales_D; family Sanyastnellaceae; genus UBA8752. The sequence goes on along the minus strand of WTID01000119.1, from coordinate 2,996 downwards.
GATGGCACCTGTGTCTACGACGTGACCTTCAGCGTCAACATGAGCGAGTATGCCTTGGGTGTGTTGGATTCCGTCTACGTCAACGGTGAGTTCAACGGCTGGTGCGGCCCGTGCAACGTGATGTTGGACGAGGACGGCGATGGTGTCTACCAGACGACCATTCCGCTGACCTACGACTACTACGAGTACAAGTTCACGGTGAATGCGTGGAATGCGCAGGAGAATCTTGCGGGCCTCGGTGGATGTGTGACGGAGAACTTCGGGTTCACCAACCGCGTCCTCCAGCTCTTCGGAAACCAGAGCGAGCCGGTCGTGTGCTGGAACAGCTGCTCCAACTGTGAGGGCACCGGAGCCATCTTCGGCTGCACCGACCCCGCGGCGAGCAACTACGCCGCCACGGCCACGGATGACGACGGATCCTGTCAGTATGCCATCACCTTCCAGGTGGACATGGCGGGCTATGGTGGCTCCTACGGCATGGTCAACCTGAACGGCAGCTTCGCCGGATGGTGCGGTGCCTGCATCGTGATGGACGATGCGGACGGGGACGGCGTGTATGCCGTGACCGTTGACGTTCCGGCTGGAACGGTGGAGTACAAGTTCACGGTGGACGGCTGGACCGACCAGGAGTTCTTCACGGATGGCGATGTCTGCACCAGCACGATTGATGGGTTCGTCAACCGGACCCTCGACGTGACCGGAGCGGCCACCCTCGACGTGGTGTGCTGGGAGTCTTGCTACTCCTGCGACGCTCCCATCGGTTGCACGGATTCCGCCGCCCAGAACTACGACTCCGAGGCCTCCATCGACGATGGATCCTGTGCCTACCTGGTGACCCTGCGCCTCGACATGAGCCAGCAGGAGGTTTCTCCGAACGGAGTGCACGTCGCCGGCTCCTTCCAGGGCTGGACCGCGGGTGGAACTCCGATGAGCACGCAGGGCCTCGGTCTGTACGAGATCACGCTGCAGCTCTCCAACGGAGCCCACCAGTTCATCTACATCAACGACAACGACTGGGCCGGTCAAGAGACGGTCCCGGCCGAGTGTGGAGCCGACAACGGCCTCGGAGGCTACAACCGTGAGGTGGTGGTCGCTGGAGCCGATGCAGTGTTGGATGTGGTCTGCTTCAACAGCTGCACGGCGTGCGCTGGTTGTACCGATCCGTTCAGTGCGGAGTTCAGCCCGTTCGCTGGTTCCGATGACGGTTCTTGCGCCACGCCGCTGGTGTTCGGCTGTACGTACCCCGATGCAGACAACTATAACCCGGCAGCCAACAGCGAGGACGGCTCCTGCGAGTTCTCCGGTGGTAGCTCCTGCCCGACGGACATCGACGGCGACGGCGCGACGGCTGTGGGTGACCTGCTGATCATCCTCGGTGCCTTCGGCCAGACCTGCGAGTAATCTCAGGTCCAATGACATTGGGAAAGGCGCTCCGAGAGGGGCGCCTTTCTTTTTGGCCTGTCCCCGTGATGCAACGGCTTGAAGGCTCCAGCGCTACTTTTGCGGCATGAAGCTGTTGGTCAAAAGCCGTCTGCCGAGCAAGTGGGGAGAGTACGTGATGGCTGCCTATGGAGCGGAAGGGGACCGGTACCCGCATGTGGTCCTGTACAGCGACCTCGAACAGCTCAAGCGTGGTCGGGTGCCACTCCGCATCCACAGCGAATGCATGACGGGCGACGTGTTCGCCAGCCGACGGTGCGATTGTGGGGCCCAGTTGGTGGCTGCATTGGACCATTTCAAGCAACACGGAGGCATCCTGATCTACCTGCGTCAGGAGGGGAGGGGCATCGGGCTCGTCGAAAAGCTGCGCGCCTACAATCTTCAGGATGAGGGGATGGACACGTTCGAGGCCAATGTGGCCAGGGGACACGCGGAAGATGCCAGGGAGTACGATGCGGCTGTGGCCATCCTGGATCATTTGGGCGTCCAGACCGTTGGCCTCCTGACCAACAACCCGGAGAAAGTGAAGGCGCTCGAAAACGCAGGGGTCGATGTGGAGCGGATTCCCGTCTCGGTGGGCGCGCATCAGGACAATGCGGCCTATCTCAAGGCCAAGGCCGACATCACCGGCCACTGGCTCTGATTCTTTGGCCGGTCAGCTCCAGAGATCGCGGGCAAGACGAAAGGTCTGCATGTGGGCCTCAACGATGATGCCCACATCCTTCGAATAGCCTCCGCCCATGGCGCAGGCCACGCCAATGTCCCGTTTCCGGCAGGATTCGAGCACCAGTCGATCCCGTTCCAAACACCCTTCCATCGTCAAAGACAGCTTGCCCAATTTGTCTGAAGCGAGAACATCCACTCCGCATTGGTACAGCACCACATCCGGCTTGAAGTCGTCGAGGATGGCGTTCATGTGCTCCTCGAGCAGGTCCAGATAAAGCGAGTCTTCGGTTCCATCCGGCAGGGCGACATCCAGCGTGCTCGTTTCCTTGTGAAAGGGGTAATTCGATGCGCCGTGCATGCTGAACGTGAAAATGCGGTCGTCGTGGTGGGTCATGGCGGCTGTGCCATTGCCTTGGTGCACGTCGAGGTCAACGATGAGCACGCGGTTGGACATGCCGTTGGACAGCAACAGGTCGGCGGCAAGGGCCAAATCATTCAGCAGACAGAAGCCTTCCGCCCGATCCGCAAAGGCGTGGTGCGTACCACCGGCGATGTTGAGTCCCACGTCGCCTCGGCTTGCGGCTTGGGCGCAGGCCCAGGTACCCTGCATGATGATGGACTCCCTCCGGATCAATTCCGGGGACCACGTGAATCCCGAACGACGCTCTTCAGCACGGGTCCACGATCCGCTGAGGAGGCTTGCGTAGTAGGATGGAGAATGACTGCCCACGATATCTTGAGCGGCCATGGCCGCGGGGGCATGCCACTCTGAGTGTTCACCGATGCCCTCCAAACCCAGCTGGCCAGCGAGCATCACATACTTTTCCATGGGGAATCGATGGTTTTCCGGGAGTGGATGGGTGTAGCAGATGTGGTGGGCGATGAGCATC
>WTID01000205.1 GCA_011522855.1 Flavobacteriales bacterium | reverse complement strand
GGAAGGAGGGCCCGGGTAAAGGCGAGGGTACCGAAGTAATTGACCTCCATCATCGCGCGGTCCACCGCTTCCACGGTGTCGATGAGCCGGCTGCGTTGGCTGATCCCGCCGCTGTGGATCACAAGGTCCACCCCGCCGACTGCATTCCACGTCTCATCAACCAAGTCTGCGAGGCCATCCGTCGCGGCGAGGTCGAAGGGGACGATGAGCACGTCCTCAGCGCCGAGTTCAGCGCGCAAGGAGGCGAGAACCTCGTTGCGGCGCGCTGAGAGGATGAGGCGGTCTCCGCGATGGTGACAGGCGCGCGCCACGGCCATTCCGATGCCGGAAGAGGCGCCGGAAATCCAGACCGTGCGGCGCTTTGCGCTCACGCGTCGATGTTGGCGTACTTGGCGTTGGCCTCGATGAATTCGCGGCGGGGCGGCACATCGTCGCCCATCAGCATGGAGAAGATGTTGTCGCTTTCGGCAGCATTCTCAATGGTGACCTGGCGCAGCGTGCGGTTCTCGGGGTTCATGGTGGTGTCCCAGAGTTGCTCGGCGTTCATCTCACCGAGACCCTTGTAGCGCTGGACGCCCACGGCGGCATCGCTTTTGCCTCGGTATTCCTGGATGAGTCGGTCCCGCTGGTCGTCGTCCCACGCATAGCCCGACTTTGAGCCGCGCTTGACGAGGTAGAGGGGCGGGGTGGCGATGTAGACATACCCATTCTCGATGAGCTCCTTCATGTGGCGGAAGAAGAAGGTGAGGATGAGGGTCTCGATGTGGCTGCCGTCGACGTCGGCGTCACACATGATGACCACCTTGTGATAGCGGAGCTTGGTGAGGTTGAGTGCGCGCTCGTCCTCCTCCGTGCCCACGGTCACGCCGAGCGCGGTGTAGATGTTCTTGATCTCCTCGTTCTCGAAGATTTTGTGGTGCATGGCCTTCTCCACGTTGAGGATCTTGCCTCGGAGGGGGAGGATGGCCTGGAAGAGGCGGTCGCGGCCCTGCTTGGCGGTTCCACCGGCGGAGTCACCCTCGACCAGGAACAGCTCGCACATGGCGGGATCCTTCTCGGAGCAGTCGGCCAGCTTGCCGGGGAGGCCGGAGCCGCCCATGACGGTTTTGCGCTGGACCATCTCGCGGGCCTTGCGGGCCGCGTGGCGGGCCTGGGCAGCGAGGATCACCTTTTGGACGATGGTCTTGGCGTCGTTGGGATGCTCCTCGAGGTAGTCGCTGAGCATGCCGCGGACGGCCTGAGAGACGGCCTTGGTCACCTCCTTGTTGCCAAGCTTGGTCTTGGTCTGACCCTCGAATTGGGGCTCCATGACCTTCACGCTCACGATCGCCGTCAGGCCCTCGCGGAAGTCATCTCCGCTGATTTCGAACTTGAGCTTGTCCAGCATGCCGGACGTCTCGGCGTATTTCTTCAGCGTGTCGGTCAAGCCCCGGCGGAAGCCGCTGAGGTGCGTTCCGCCCTCGTGGGTGTTGATGTTGTTGACGTAGCTGTGCAGACTCTCGTTGAAGGAGGTGTTGTAGATCATCGCGACCTCCACGGGGATGTCCTCGACCTCGCCCTCCATGTGGATGACCTCCTGGATGAGCTGCTCGCGGTTCTGGTCGATGTAGGTGACGAACTCCTTCAAGCCCGTTTCGCTGTGGAAGGTCTCCGTCGGGTGGTTTCCTTCCTCGTCCGTGGTGCGTTCGTCCGTCAGGGTCAGGGTGATGCCCTTGTTGAGGAAGGCGAGTTCACGGAGACGACGCGCCAAGGTGTCGTAGCTGTACTCAAGGTTGTCGGTGAAAATCTCCGGGTCGGGCTGGAACGTGACGGACGTGCCCGTGCGGTCGGTGTCTCCAATCTCGCGGGTGGGGTACTGGGCCTTGCCCCGGCTGTATTCCTGCTCCCAGACCTTGCCGCCGCGGTGCACTTCAGCCCGGAGGTGGGTGGACAGGGCATTGACGCAGCTCACACCGACCCCGTGCAGACCCCCGGAGACCTTGTAGCTGTCCTTGTCGAATTTTCCGCCGGCACCAATCTTGGTCATCACGACCTCCAGCGCACTGACGCCTTCTTTCTCGTGGATGCCGACCGGAATGCCCCGGCCGTTGTCGTGGACGGTCACCCCATTGCTGGCCGTGATGGCCACACCGATGGTGTCACAGTGTCCGGCGAGGGCCTCGTCAATCGAGTTGTCGACCACCTCGTAGACCAGGTGGTGCAGTCCCCGCGTGCCCACATCCCCGATGTACATCGAGGGACGCTTCCGCACGTGTTCCATGCCCTCGAGGGCCTGAATGCTGCCGGCGTCATAGCCTTGCTTCTTCTCTTCGCTCATCTCCACAATTTTGGACGTCTCGCGAAGATAGCCCGCGGGCTTCCGAAAGCCGGATTTCTGCGGCTCGGAAAGCCCAGTGTTTTCAACACTTTTGCGCGGTTTCCCAACCGTTTTGTGAACGGCGTCTCAGAAGCGGTATCCCGCCCACATCAGGACCCGGAACCGTTGGGCGTTGTACCCGTTGAAGATCTGGGTGGCGCCGAGGGGGCCGGAGGCATCCAGACCCAGCGCCAATCGGGCGTTGTAGCGGTACTCGATGCCGAGGTCGAGGGCCGTGTAGGCCGGCAGTTTCCGGGCATAGATGGGGTCGGCGCCTCCGAACACGGAGCTGGTGAGCGCTTCCGCACCGGATTGGAGCGCGTTGTCTCCGTCTCCTGCGACCTCCGCGAAGGGGGTGCGTGACGGCGCATATCGAGCTCCGATGACCTCCATGCCCGCTTCGAGGAACAGGAGGCCATCGAGGTTCCATCGGGCGGAGCCGGAGAACCGCGTGCGGGGCTGATACCAGGCATGGGGCTGGTCTCCGGTGCCGTATGTGTGGAATTCGACCCGGGCCTCGAGTTCGAGAGGACCTCGACCGCGGTAGGCCGTTTCTCCGATGACGCTGGCCACGGTCAGCGTGTCAAAAGCCAGGCTGAACCGTTGTCCCGCACTGTCCACGCCCGCCTCATTGACCCAATACCCAAAGTCGCGGTAGGTCACGGTCCGGGCCTGTGCATTGAAGGCCAGGTCCCGTGTGAATTTTCCGCGCAGACCGCCATAGAGCTCCAGCGCGCGGTTCGTATGGTGCAGGGTCCCGCGCAGGGCATCCACTCCCGCATTGTAGCGAGCGTCGAACCAAGGGTTCTCCTTAACGAGGTCGTGGAGCGCATTGCGTTGCATTCCCCCGTCCACGCCGCCATAGGGCACGAACACGTCGTCGAGGAGACGGAATCGGACTTCGGCGGTGGGATAGAAGTGAAAGGCCTGGCGACCGCGGGCATCGACCCAGAGGCCGGCGCCGACCTTGATCTTGTACGCCCCGCGTTCCTTGGTGATGGTCGGAACGGCGCCAATCAAGGCGGAGTTTCGGGAAACACTGGAGAAGGAGGAATCGCCCTCGGCATCCAGGCTGGAGCCGATGATGTGGCCTTCCAGGTCGAGGCTGAAGAGCGCGTCCTCCCGCCAGGCCTGGATGCTGGCCGTTCCGGTGATGAGGTTCTCTCGACCGGGCTCGATGAAGATGTCCGGGGTGACCGCATCCGCGGGAAGGGGGGCGAGTCCAATGCCGAGTCTCGACATCTCGAGCCGGAGGTCCCGCTGGACCTTGGTGCTGTCGCGCTGGTGGTTTTGCAGCCGCGCAGAGGCGTGCATCCGGGTGTAGGTCTGACGGGTGTTGGGGGCGGAGAATCCGGAGGTCTGGGAGAGGTCCAGCCCGTGGAGGCCCCAGGCGTCGCGTTCGAGGCCGCCGGCGAGGGTCAGGCTGCTGCGATCCAGGAACCGCTTGTAGTGACCGCCCAGCGCATTGTGGGACCACCCTTCGTCGAGGCCAAGGGTGTCGGTCGTGCCAGTGGTGGTGGAGCCTGCTGAGCTGTGGTGGATCGTGTGGAGGCCCCAGGACCCCTTTCGGCTTTGGGTTTCTCCGTAGTGAATTTCAGCGAGGGGAGAGGCGTAGAGGCCGAAGCCCCCCTTGGCATAGCCGGCATAGAGTCGGGGCAGTGGAGCGTCCATCCGGACGGCGAAAGGATCGATGGACTGGACCTGCGTCTCCGGTGCAATCGACTTGGCGATGGGCGAATAGCGGATGACCGGCTTTTCCATGCCGAGGTCGACCCGGTTCGGACTGGAGGCCGGTTTGACGACCTCCCTCACTTCCAATTCGCGATCTCCGACAAAGGTGACTTCAAGGCTGTCCTGGGCGGAGAGCGGGAGGATTGGGCTGGCGGCCAACAGGAGGCCCAGCGATGCCGTCGTGCGGAAGGGGGTGTTGGGGCGCTTCATTCGTTGTCGGATTGGGGGGTGGAATCGACGGCGGTCGAGTCGGTTGGAGCCGGTGGGTTTTCCTCTTGGGCAATCCGGTCGAGGAAATCCAGACAGGCGTCTTGAACCCAGGGTTCGGCCACATTGGCTTGGAGCTGTTCGATGGTGGTGCGGGCCTGGAACAGGTCGCCTTGTGCCAGATAGGCTTCGGCGAGCAGCAGGAAGCTCCGGTAGGCCCAATCGGAACCGCCGCCGAACCGGTTGAGCTGGGCAAAGACGGCGGATTGGCATTCGGCCGCATCGCCCGCATCGAGGGTGAGGGTGGCGAGGTGGTGGCTGGCTTCTTCGGCATGGGGGCCGTCTTCGGCGAGCCACTCGAGGTCAGCTCGGGCCTCCTGGGGAGACCGCTCGAGGAGGAGCAGGGCCCGGTTGTAGCGGGCGGCCATCACGATGTCGGCCGGGGTTTCCGGATCCGCGAGGATGGGGTCCACATAGGCGAGGACCGTCTCTCCGTCGTCCAGCTTCCGGCTGCAGCGCATGATGCCGATGCGGGCCTCCAGTACATGGCGCTTCAGGGTGGCGACAGTCTCGAGCCGCTGGTAGTGGGCGAGGGCCTCGTTCCAGTCCTCCCGGTTGTACCGGAGGGTGGCGGTCAGGACGAGGGCGGATTCGTGGTAATCGCTCAACGGGGCCTCCACCACGGTTTCGAGCGTAGCGAGGGCCTCATCGGTCTGGCCGCTTTCGAATTGGCATTGCCCGAGGTGGAACCGGGCGGAGAGGACACGGACGCTTTCCGGGTGCTTCTCGAGGAAGGCCTCGAGTTTGGGCATGGCCTCCGCGCATTGTCCCGACAGGGCCAGATCCTGCGCTGCGGCGTAGGTCTTCTCGGCGATGTCATCCTCGGAGAGGCCGACAATCTCGGGAAGCCCATCGAGTTGACCCCGTTCAATAAGGAGCGGCTCGACCAACAGGAAGGCGTCCTTTGTCACATCGTCGTCCGGGTAGGTGGTGGAAATGGTGGACCACAAGGCCAGGGCGTCGTCCGCACGGTCCTGTTTGATGGCGATGAGGGCCAAGTCGACCAGCGCATTCTTGGCGTAGGCGCTGCCGGGGAGCTCTTCCCGAATGCGGTCGAAAGCCGACCGTGCCGCCTCCATGCGGTCCCGTTCGATTTCGGCCTTGCCCATGGCGGTCAAGGCATCTCCCTTGAAGGTGGTTTCAGGAAACTCCTGCAGGAGTCCAGCCATGCCTTCGACGGAAGCGTCCAGTTGGCCATCCAGGCCGAGGCAACGCGCCCGCTGGAATCCGGCGTATTGGCGCTGGCTCGTGTTGGCTCCGAGGGCACGGTCGTAGGCGTCGATCGCCCGGCCGTAGTCCTTGTCGATGTAAAAGCAGTCTCCGATCCGGAGCAGGGCGTCGGCCCGGTGTCCACCGGGTTCTCCACTTCCCGCGGCATCGACATACTTGCGGAACCCGACTTGGGCGTCGCGGTACTTGCGTTGGCGGAACAGGGCATAGGCGGCTCCGTATTCACCCTCGTCATACAGGGTGGATCCGAAGGCCCCGGGGGCGTTGAGGAAGGCCCGGTAATGGCTGAGGGCGGCGGCATCCCGTCCGGCCTTCATCGCGATTTCTCCCTGCCAGAAATGGCTTTCTGCGGCCAGGGTGTTGTCTTCCGGGAAAGACCGGCTTCGGGAGAAGTACGCATCGGCCTCCTCGGGTTTGCCCGAGCGGTACAGGTCCACGCCGTGGTTGAAGGCGAGTCCCTGATAGGCCTGTTTCTCCCGCGGGGATTTGCGTTGAATGCGGTCGAGGGCGTCGAGGGCGCGTTCGCTGTTCCGCGTGGTCAGGTACACATTGAGGAGGAATCCGTAGGCCTCGTCCCGACGGGGGCTGTCTGGGTATTCCTCGAGGTATTGCTCGAAGGCGGCGATGGCATCGTTGAAGGGGTTGAAATCCGTCTCGAAGGCCAGTTTGGCATGGTTGAACAGGGCGTCTTCCCGGACTTCGAGGTCATGGTCGAATTGGGCCGCTTGGGCAAAGGCAGCCTGGGCCTTGGGTTTCTCGTCGTTGTCCAGATAGGCCCTGCCGAGGGCGTGGGTGGCATACTGGTCGAGTCGATCGCCATTTCCCGTGGCCCGCATCAAGGCGAGAATGGCCTCTTGGGGATGTCCGTTCTCCAATCGGCAGGAGCCGACGATGTAGCTGAACCCCGGCAATTTGTCCCGGGTGTCCATGGCGGACCAAGCGGCTTCGAGGTGGGGTTCGGCTTCCGGGCAGCGGCCCAGGTGGAACAGGGCGGTGCCAAGAAGTCGGGACAGCTCGGTAGCGTCGGCCTCACGCAGCTCGTGCTCTTCTCCGAGCCAGGTGGGCACCCGGTCCACGAGGTCTTCGTGGCGGTCCAGTTCATGCAGGATCTGGCCGATGTAGACGGGGACGGCGTCGCGGAACGCGTCCACGGAGGCCAGGGCCTCGAATTCGTCGAGCGCCGTGGTGAATCGGTCCTCCGCATAAGCGATGTGCGCCAGGTAGTAGCGGGCGGCTTCGAGGAAGTCGGGGCGGGCATCCGAGCTGGCGGTCACCTTGAGCAGGTCTCCCCGGGCCGCTTCAAGATCGCCTTGCTCAAATCGGGCGTGTCCCCGCTTGAAGTGGAATTCCGTGCGCTGGACCTTGCCGAGGTGGCGGGGATTCAGGCGGTCGAACGCCTCGAGGGCCTTGCCCCACTTCTTGCGGCGGTATTGGTAATTGCCCAGCTCCCAGTGAAGCTTGGGCACCCAGGTCGATTCTGGATGGCGGTCCACGAACCGGTCGATCCGCCACACGGCATCCTTGTGGAAGAGGTAGATGGCACACAAGGCGGCGCGGTACTCCGCTTCGACGCGTTCAAGCCGTTCCGTTTCCCCGGCGGCCTGGTCTCCGCGCAACGGAGCATGCACGACCGCGTCGAATCCGGCGAGGGCAGCGGAATACTGGGCGTGCTCGAAGTGGTGGAGGGCCCGGGTGTAAGCGGTCGGGTCGTTCCGGTCGGTGGCGGAGACCGTCGTTCCGCCATTGAGGGAAGTCGTTTGGGCTCCGGAGTCAAGGGGCATGCACAGGGCGAGGAGCACGGCAGCCTGGGGGAGTCGTCGCGGGGTCGGAATCATGGGGTGGTGCGTGGACAACGTGAAAATCGGGTCCCTGCGCACCCGCCCGAGGCCACTTTTTCCGAATTATCCACGCCACATGGCGGGTGGAGCTTCAGTTTCCGAGGATTCGGAATTCCGTCCTCCGGTTTCGGGCCCGGCCGTCCTCTGTGGCATTGTCTGCCCGGGGCCGGGATTCCCCGTATCCCTTGGCTTCCAGAGCGTCCCGGTCCACTCCGGCGGAGGTGAGGTGGTTGAGGACCGCATCCGCTCGGCGCTGGCTGAGGGACAGGTTGTCCGCCTCGTTTCCGACGTCATCCGTGTGCCCCCCGATTTCCACGGCGAGGCCGGTTTCGAGGAGGTACTCGGCAAACAGGTCGAGCATCAGGAGACTCGTGCGGTCGATGACGGCGGACGCCGTGGCGTAGTGGATGTCTTGAATCTCGAAGGCGGCGCCCCGTTCTTCCACGGAGCGGACCGTGAGGTCGGCATTGACCAGGGCGGGGGCATCGTCCTCCCGGTCGATGACGACGCCGGCGGAAAAGGCGGCGCCCTCCGCTTTGGCCACGAGGAGCACGTCTTCGGCGGTGCCGAGGTCGACAATGGCGGCATAGGCTCCGTCGTCTCCCAGATCAATGGCCTGGGCCCGGCGGCTTTGCGCATAGCGGAGCTCCAGCGAAATGGGGGTGTCTCCCAGTTCCTCGCTCACTTCGAGGGAGCCTCGGACAACGACGGAGGCGCGGGGTCGAAGCGACTCGGGCAGGCTCCACGTCAGGATGTCGAGTCCTCGGGTGCCGGGTCGCCGGCTGGAGAAATAGGCCGTCGAGCCGTCTGCGGAAATGACCAGGCCGTGCTCGTCTCCCTCGGTGTTGAGGGGCAGGCCGAGGTTCACCGGGGTGGACCAGGCGCCGGCCTCAAGCGGCGATTGAAGGCTGTCCAGCTTCGACATCCAGATGTCATACCCGCCACCGCCCGGGGTGCGGTTGGAGGCGAAGTACAGGGTCCGTCCGTCCGGATGGAGGAAGGGGGCCTTGTCGCTGTAGGGGCCGTTGATTGGGGCAGGCAGGGCAGAGGCCGCCATCCATTGGGTGCCATCCCAGCGGGAGGCCATCACATCGATGGTGGGATGGCCATTCTCATCGGGTGTTGTGCCGGGGCGTACGGCGGCGAAGAAGAGCGTCTGGCCATCCGGACTGATGGCGGGTTGGCTTTCCCATCCGTCGGGCGTATTCAGGTTGTCGAGGGGTTCGGGATCGGTCCACAAATAGACGCGTTCGTCCCCGGTGTCGTCCAACAACGAGTATCGGGTGGAGAAGAGGTCAATGTTTTCTGGATTGCCCGGGGCCGGCGTCTTGATGGCGAGGTAGAGGGACCGGTTGTCCACGGAAATGGAGGCGCCGCCGTAACCGGAGGACCGGTTGAAGGGATCGTCGAGCGGGTGGCCGGAATCGAAGGGGACCGAGGGGCCGGTCCGCCGGGCCCACGTGAAATCCTCGAAAGGTCGGCTCACGAGGTCTCCCTTGGCCTTGCGCTCTCCGGCGCGGGTAAAGAACAGGAGCGTGCCGTCGGCGGACAGGGCCGGAAGGTATTCGGCATCTCCGGTGGCCACCGCATCCAGGATGCGGGGCGGCGCGGCATCGCGGTGCGCGGTGTATTCGATGAGGAACTGCAATTCCGGCAACACGGCCTCCACCTGCTCGATCCGCTTGCGGTTGCGGGGCGAAATCGGTTTCCCGGTCCGGGATTCCCACTGGAGAAACTGGTGGAACCAGTCCAGCGCTTCCTGATTCCGGTCCTCGGCGTAGGCAATGGCGCCCAGGGTGTAGGGCACTTCCTCGTCAAAGCGGGGGCAGGCGTCGTGGACGGACATCAAGAGGGCATTGGCTTCGCCATATCCCTCCCCGGTCCTTCGGGCCTGGGTGTGCGCGAGGAGCCCGAGGGCGAAAGCCGCCTCGAGCGCATGGTCATCCTCCTCGAGGGCGTCCTCGAGGTAGCCCCGGCGTTTGCCGGCGTCGTATTTCCGCTTGTCCGTTCCCCGTTCGATGAGCTTGGCCGCCTTGGCGGTCGGCTCGTGCTCGCATGGGTCGTCCTCCTGGCCTCGCATGGACAGGGGCATCTGCATCAGGAGCAGCCCGAGAACGAAACAGGCGCGGATCACGGTGGGCATGAAGTCAGGCCTCGGGCACTTTGAGCTCTCCCTCGCTGTGGGCGATGAGGGTGGACACAGCGCCGTCGCCGGTCACGTTGACCACCGTGCGGCACATGTCGAGGATGCGGTCGACGGGGAAGATGAGGGCAATCCACGCCGGATTCAATCCGACGCTTTCGAGGACGATGATCATCAGGACCAACCCGGCACTGGGCACGGCTGCGGCCCCGATGGACGCCAGGGTTGCGGTCAGGACGATGACCGCTTGCTGGGCGAGGCTGAGGTCCACCATGTGGAATTGGGCCAGCGACACCACGGCCACGGCCTGATAGAGTGAGGTGCCGTCCATGTTCACCGTGGCGCCGATGGGCAGGACGAAGCTGGTGGTGCGTTCCGAGACGCCGATGCGGTTCCGGACGCAATCCATCGTGACCGGCAGCGTCGCGACCGAGCTCGAGGTGGAAAACGCGGTGATCTGCGCGTCGCGCATCCCGCTCATGAACTTCCGGTAGCCCAGCTTCCGAACGAGGAGGGAGACCAGTGACGGATAGAAGAGGAAGACCATGAAGGCCAGGCCGAGCACCACGACCAGGCTGTATTGGAGCAGGTACTCCAGCAGCTGCCGGAACATCTCCGGGTCACTGCCGGCGGCATTGACGATTTGGCCCGCCATCAGCGCGAAGACGAACAGGGGCATGGCCTTCATCACGATCCACACCATTTGCACGAAGACCTCATTGAGCGCTTCCACTGCACGGGTCAGCGGGGCCGAGGTCTCCTTGGGCAGGCCAACCAGCACCACGCCAAAGAAGACGGCGAAGAAGATGATCTGGAGCATGGACATGTCGGCCAAAGCCCGGAAGATGTTGGTGGGCACCACGTCCACGAGGGGCTGCAGCGGGCCGCTGGATTTGGTTCGCTCGGCCTTGGTGAGCTTGTCCATGACCCAGTCGTTCATTTGGACGGACTCGCCGGTGATCTCCTCGACCTTGGATTCGAGCCGAGGTTCGGTGAGCAGGTTGATGTCGTCCAGGACCTCGATGCCGTTGGCGTCCCGCCAGAGCTCGTACCGGATCCGGTTGGATTCGAGCAGGTCTTCCGAAACCCGGGCTCCGGGTTGGAACAGGTTGACGAGCACGAGGCCAACGACGACGGCGGTCATCGTCGTCAGCAGATAGGTGATGACCGTTTTGATCCCGAGGCGGCCCAGTTTGGCCGGGTCACCAAGGCTCGATACACCTGAAATGATGCTAAAGAGAACGAGGGGTACTGCAATGAGCTTCAGGACATTGATGAAGATGTCTCCGAAGGGTTTGATGTAGTCAATGGTGAACTCGTTCCATCCGAATTGAATGGAGAGCCAGGCGTACAGGACGCCGATTGCGAGGCCGATCAGGACTTGCCAATGGAGGGCGAGGCGCATGGAGGGGGGTCGATTCGTTCGGGGTGCAAGCTACCCATTCAGAGGCGGGCGGACCGCTGTCTCAGGGCGTGGTCGGCGAGCACGAGCAGGACCATGGCTTCGACCAGGGGCACGGCCCGGGGCAGAACGCAAGGGTCGTGTCGTCCCCGGCCGGCGACGCGGGTCGGGACGCCGTCCCGGTCAACGGTGCTCTGTTCTTCCACGATGGTGGCCACCGGCTTGAAGCCCACCCGAAGGACGATGTCCTCTCCGTTGCTGATGCCGCCTTGGATGCCGCCGCTGTGGTTGGTGGCGGTTCCGATGCCGCCTTCCTTGGCCACGAAGGCGTCGTTGTGCTCCGAGCCGCGCATGAGGGTCCCGGAGAATCCACTGCCCAGTTCGAGTCCCTTGACGGCCGGAAGGCTCCACAACGCCTTGGCGAGGTCGGCGTGCAGCTTGTCGAAGACGGGTTCTCCCCAGCCGGCTGGGACGCCTTTGGCCACGACCGTGACGGCGCCTCCGATGGTGTCCCCGGCTTTGCGGACTTCGCCGATGCGGTCGATCATGCGCTGGGCGGTCTCCGGATGGGGACAGCGGACGGGAGTCGCATCCACCACGTCCGGAGTGTGGTAGGCGGGTGCTTCCGGCATGGCGATGTCCTGGACACGCTCCACATAAGCGGACACGGCGGGCGGGGTGTCGGGCAGAAGCTGCTCGAGCATCTGTCGGGCGATGGCGCCGGCCACCACCCGGCTCACGGTTTCCCGTGCGCTGGCCCGGCCACCACCACGGTGGTCGCGGTGTCCATACTTGGCATCGTAGGTGAAATCGGCGTGGCTCGGGCGATAGCGGTCGGCGAGGTGGTCATAATCGCCACTGCGTGCGTCGCCGTTGGGGACCGTGAAGCCAATGGAGGTTCCCGTGGTGCGTCCTTCATGAACGCCGGACAACAGGGTGACCTGGTCGGACTCTTTTCTCTGGGTGGTCAAGGCGCTTTGGCCCGGCCGTCTCCGGTCGAGTTCGGCTTGGATCCGGTTGAGATCGAGGACGACGCCGGCGGGGACGCCATCGACGATGCCGCCCATGGCGGTCCCGTGGGATTCACCGAATGTGGTCAAGCGGAAAATGGATCCGAAGGCGTTGCCGGGCATGGTGCAAAGGTACGAGGGCAGGTCGCGCCGGATTGTGCGACCTTGTGGCCATGGAAACCGGATTTGCGCGCGGACGCCTGCTGATCAAGGACATCGGCCATCTGGTCGGTTTTGAAACGGCCCCCAGTGGACCCTTGAAGGGGGCTGACATGCGGCAGCTTCCCGTGATGGAGGACGCCTGGTTGGCCATTGAGGATGGCCGGGTCATCGATGGGGGCGCCATGGCGGAGTTTCCCGGCATCACGGATTGGAATGGTCTGGAGGTTGTGGAGGCGTCTGGCCGGTTGGTCCTGCCTTCGTGGGTGGACAGCCACACGCATCTGGTCCATGCGGCCTCCCGGGAGCGGGAGTTTGTGGACCGCATCCGGGGCCTGAGCTATCAAGAGATCGCGGCCCGGGGAGGCGGCATCCTGAACAGTGCCCGGGCGTTGCGCGACATGAGCGAGGATGCGCTGTTTGACGTGTCCCTCGAGCGGATGGAGCGTCTGATGCGCATGGGCACAGGGGCGATGGAGATCAAATCCGGCTACGGGCTGGATCTCGAGTCCGAACTCAAAATGCTGCGCGTGGCGCGGCGGTTGGGCGCTCTGGATCGGATTCCGGTGAAGACCACCTTCCTCGGCTGCCATGCCGTGCCGGAGGGGTGGTCGGATGCCATGGCCTACACGCGGCACATGGTGGAGGAGGTGCTCCCTGCGGTGACCGAGGAGAAACTGGCGGACCACGTGGACATCTTCTGTGAGGAGGGGTATTTCGGATTGGAGGAAACCCGCCTGCTGCTCGAGCAGGCCCGATTGCGCGGGCTGCCGGCCAAGGTGCACGTCAACCAATTCACGGCCGGCGGAGGCGTGGCCTTGAGTGTCGAAATGGGGGCGCTCAGCGTGGATCACCTCGAGGTGCTCGAAGCCCAGGACGTGGCCGAGCTGGCCTCCAGCGAGACAATCCCCGTTGCGCTGCCCCTCTGTTCGCTCTTTTTGGACCTTCCCTACACGCCGGGTCGTACGCTGGTGGATGCCGGGTGCGCCCTGGCCATCGCGACAGACTTCAATCCGGGGTCCGCTCCGTCGGGCAACCTGCATCTGGCGGCGTCTCTGGGCTGTCTCCGGATGGGGCTCGAGCCGATCGAAGCCCTCGCGGCGGCGACCGTCAACGGCGCGGCGGCCTTGGGGCTGTCCGACCAGGTGGGTGGACTTGCCGTTGGGCAGGAGGCCAGCCTCATGGTCACGCGCCCACTGCGTTCGGTGGACGAGGCGCTTTATGCCTTTGGGGACCCACTCGCGGACCGGGTCCTCGCCCGCGGTCACTGGGTCTCCTGAACCCTTTCGTATCTTGTTGTGTTGACCAAACACCCCTCGAAAGGGAGGGTGGAGGCGGTAATGAAGAACCTGAAATTCCCTGTGTGCTGGCTCAGCCTGATCGTGTGGACCGGAGTGTCCCTCGGCCAGAGCTCGTCGTTCGCGGACCACAGTGTGCAGGCGGGATTGGCGGGGAACTACCTCAACCATACGGCCTCCGTGGCCGATTATGACCTGGACGGGGACCTCGACGTCTACGTGGGAAGCCGATTGGCCACCAATACGCTGTACCGCAATGAAGGCAATGCGGAATTCGTCGCCGTGGAGGCCGGAGTAGAGGATGGTGGGTTCACCATGGCGTCGCTTTTCTACGACTACGACAACGATGGGGATCCGGACCTGTTCAGCTGCAACACGGGGGATGCCAATCGCTTCTGGCGGAACGACGGTGGCACGTTTACGGAGATCACCGACGAGTTGGGGGTGGGAACGGAAGGCCAATGCCGGAGTGCCCATGCCGCGGATGTCAACCTGGACGGCTGGCTCGACCTCTACGTCGTCAACATGAACCAGCCCAACGAATTCTGGATGTCGGATGGAGAGGGGGGCTACACGGACGGCTACTTTGCCTCCGGCGCCTTCGACAACCTGATCGGGATGGGAGCCCTGTTCCTCGACATCGAGAACGATGGTGATCTCGACCTCTATCTGACCCACGATGGGAATCAGGCCAACAAGCTCTACATCAACGATGGAACGGGGTCGTTCACGGACGAGGCGCCCACTTGGGGCCTCGATCTCGGGGCGCAAGGCATGGGGGTGGATGCCACGGACCTCGACCACGACGGCTACCTCGACCTGTACATCTCCAACAATCTGCCCAACGACCTCTTCCTCAACCCCGGACCCCAGCCGGAAGACGGCAGCATCCTGCCCTTCACGAACATCACGGAGACGGCCGGAGTCGGTGACTGGGGCATGGGTTGGGGCACGGCCTTCATCGACCATGACCACGATGGGGAACGCGACCTGTATGTGGCCAACGAGTATTTCTTCAGCCCGTACCCGAACCTGCTCTACCACAACAACGGGGACTTGACGTTCACCGACATCGCTCCGGGCGAGGCCATCGAAAGCCAGTTCAGCGGATATGCGACGGTCGTGGCCGATTTCGATGTCAATGGCACGGAGGACTTGCTGGTGGTCAATACGCTGGTCAACACCAATCCCGGTTGCCAGCTGTTTCTTAACGAGGATCTGGAGCACCATTGGATTGGGTTCGAACTCGAGGGGGTGGTGTCTCCCCGTGACGCGGCGGGCGCCCGGGTGGTGGTCCACGCCGCCCCAGATTTCGTGCGGACCGACCAGAGTTTCATCGGATACAGCTACAGTTCCTGCGGTCCGCTGACGTTCAACTTCGGACTGGCAGACCACACTTCTGTGGACAGCGTCGAGTTCTTCTGGCCCAGCGGCCTTCGGACGGTGATGCTGGATCCTGCAGTCGACGTGTATCACACGGTCCTCGAAACGCCCTGCCTCGGTCTTTCTCCTGAGCTGGACTGGCCTCTCGAGGCTGAGCTCTGCCCAGGGGACTCCCTGGTCCTGCCGGTCCCGGATGGCTGGACGGCGTCTTCCTGGACGGGTGGTGTGGATGGCGCTGAAGGCCGGGTCTTCACCGAGCCCGGCATCGCCCAGGCTCTGCTGTCGGCCGGAGAGGAGTGTACCGTTCTGTCTCCGGCCCTCGACATCTCCGTCATTCCGGCGCAGCCCCCCGTGGTCCATTTGGATGGCCCCGCCAAATTCTGTTCCGGGACCATCCGCGCGTTGACTGTGGAAGGGGATCAGCTGGATGTGCTCTGGTCCAATGGAGTCTCGGCGGATACGCTGTTCATGGCGGCCTCGGACACCCTGACAGTCCAGACGACCAACCTCTGTGGATACATCGACATTTCAGACCCCGTCGAGCTCTCCGTCTTCGATTCACCGCTGGAGCCCATCGTGCCCGAGGCCGTGGTGCCGACCGGGACCTCGCACACGTTTGAGCCGATCGTGCTGGACGATGCCGTCCTGCGCTGGTATGCCCCGTGGGGACCGACGGCGTGGGAGGATTTGTTGGCCGGTACGACCGAGACGTTGGGGCCGTTCATTTCTCAGGGCCCCACCTTCACGACGGTGCCGCTCGGGGTCAGCACCGGTTGGTGGGTGCAGGCTCAGGCCCAACGGGACGTCCGGGAGGGAACCGGAGGCAAGACGACGAGTTCTTCTGGGGGCTTCATTGATTCGGACACCTACGGACTCCGGTTTGATGTCCATGAGCCCATTGTCCTGGAGACGGTCCGAATGCGGGCCGAGAGTGCCGGTCCACGGCTTGTCCGGGTGTCCCTGCCACAGGTTGGGGAAATCCTGAGCACGGTGGTCATCCTCCAGCCCGGTTGGAACACGGTGCAGCTTGACTTCGAACTGGAACCGGGCTTGGATTACTCGCTGACCGCTGAAGCTGAGGAGTTGGGGCTGTGGAGGGACAATGCGGCAGGAGAGCTGGCCTATCCCTACGACGTCGGGGGCATGGCGACCATCCAGTCCACGACCATTCCCAATGCGGCGGGCCTCGGCTATTACTATTTCTTCTATGACTGGACCGTCCGAAGCCAGGGCATCACGTGCACCAGCGAGCCCGTGGTGGCCTTTGTGGAAGTGGTCGATGGTGTGTCCGGTTGCACGTATGCCTTTGCGGCCAACTACAACGCCCTGGCCACGCTCGACGACGGCAGCTGTGTCCTGGCCGGTTGCCTCGACCCCGCCGCGGTCAATTACGACCCGGATGCGACGGTGGACGACGGAAGCTGTGCCCTTCAATGTGCCAGTGACATCAATGGGGATGGGCAGATTGGGGCGCCCGACCTGTTGACATTGTTGTCCCAATGGGGCAGTGCCTGCGACTGAAAGACGCAGTAGTTTGGCGGACGCAAATCCGCCTCCATGACCACCCGACTCATCGAATGCGTCCCCAACATCAGCGAGGGACGGGACCGTGCCAAGATTGACGCCATCGCGGCTGTCGTCGAAACGGTCGAGGGCGTCCGCCTGTTGGACGTCGACCCTGGCAATTCGACCCACCGCACGGTGATCACGTTCGTGGGGCCGCCCGAGACCATCGTCGAAGCCGCCTTTCGCCTGATCAAGAAGGCCGGTGAGCTCATCGACATGTCCAAGCACCACGGTGAGCATCCCCGCATGGGGGCCACGGACGTCTGTCCGTTCGTTCCCGTGGCCGGCGTGACGATGGAGGATTGCAAGGCCGCTGCCCATGTGCTGGGCAAGCGGGTCGGAGAGGAGTTGGGCATTCCCGGTTATTTCTACGAAGAGGCCGCCACCTCACCCGAACGTCAGAACTTGGCCCATTGCCGGAAGGGCGAGTACGAGGGGCTTGACAAGCTTTCGGATCCGGTCTGGGCTCCTGACTTCGGCCCGGCCGAGTTCAATGAGCGCGCCCGCACCACCGGGGCCACGGCCATCGGCGCCCGGGATTTCCTCGTGGCCTACAACATCAACCTGAACACCACGTCCTCCCGCCGCGCCAATGCGGTGGCCTTCGACCTGCGGGAGAACGGCCGCGTGAAGCGGGAAGGCGGTTTGACCGGTCCCGTTGTGAACGATGCGGAGGGAAACCCAATGCGCGAGCCGGGCCTGTTGAAGTGCGTCAAGGGCATCGGATGGTACATCGAGGAATATGGCATCGCCCAATTGTCCCTGAACCTCACCAACATCTCGGTGACCACGGTGCACGAAGCCTTCGATGCCGCGTGCGAGCGCTCCATCGCCCGGGGAATGCGCGTGACGGGAAGCGAAATCGTCGGCCTGATCCCCAAGCGCGTCCTGATTGACGCTGCCCACCATTACCTGCGCAAGCAGAACCGGAGCCTGGGCATCAGCGAGGCGGAAAAGGTCAAGGTGGCCGTCAAGTCGCTCGGGCTCGATGACCTCGCGCCGTTCGATGCCCGCAAGCGGGTGATTGAATACCTGCTGGAGGATGCGGGAGACAACCTGGCGCCGCTGGCGTCCATGTCGCTGACGGAATTTGCCGAGGAGACGGCGAGCGAGAGCCCGGCCCCGGGAGGGGGTTCCATTTCGGCCTACGTCGGAGCTCTGGGGGTTTCACTGGGCACGATGGTCGCCAACCTGAGCGCCCACAAGCGCGGATGGGACGACCGTTGGGAGGCCTTCAGCGAGGTGGCTGAGCGGGGCATGGCCCTGCAGGTCCGGCTCCTCCAGTTGGTTGATGAGGACACCGCGGCGTTTGACGCGATCATGGCCGCCTTCGGCATGCCCAAGGGCAACGAGGCCCAAAAGGCGGAGCGTTCAGCGGCCATCCAGGCGGCGACCCTGGGCGCTATGGAAACCCCGCTGGAGGTCGCAGAACTTGCCCTCGCCTCCATGGCGGTGATGG
>WTID01000122.1 GCA_011522855.1 Flavobacteriales bacterium | reverse complement strand
TTGCCCATGTGTTGGGCCGCTCCGGCAACGAGGGGCTCAATGCGGCCGTTTTCTCGGGCCTGCTTCTCCTGGTGCCACTCCAGATGGGGGCCGAGGGATGGGACGACCACAGCCGGGCTCGCCGCAGCACGGGTGTGGACATGGCCAAGAATTACCTCGACAGCCTCGCGCCCAACGCCATCCTGTTCACCAACGGGGACAATGACACCTTCCCCCTCTGGTATGTGCAGGAGGTCGAGGGCTACCGCACGGACGTGCGCATCGTCAACCTGAGCCTGCTCAACACCGACTGGTACGTCGAGCAGATGAAGCGCCGCGCCTATGACAGCGCGCCGGTGCCGATCCGGATGGGCGAGGAGCAGTACCGCCAGGGGACGAGGGACATCGTCCTGATGGATCCGCCGCGGGACCCGAACAATCCGTACGTGGACATCGAGGCGGCCATGCAGGTGGCGCTCGACGATGCGGACCAGGTGGATTACGGCGGTGGTCGCAAGTATGCCCACCTGCCGTCCAACAGCTTCAGTGTGCCGGTGGACAGCGCCTTTGCGGTGAGCTCGGGCCTCGTGCTGCCCGAGGAAGTGGGGAAGATGGTGGACGCCCTCGAGTGGACCATCACCGATGGCAATGGGACCCCGCGCCAGTACGTGCTCAAGAACCAGTTCATGGTGATGGAGATCCTGCGCAACAACAACTGGGAGCGCCCCGTCTACTTCGCGGTGACCATCGGTCCGGACAGCTATGTCGGCCTGCAGGACTACTTCCGTCTGGAGGGCCTCGCGTGGCGCCTTGTGCCGGTCAAGTACGGTTCGCGTGGCGGCCAGCCCGTCGGCATCGCCCGGGACATCATGTACGAGAACGTGATGGAGAAATTCCAATGGGGCGGCATGGACGCCGAGCGGGAGATTTACATGGACGAGAACAACCGCCGGATGGCGACCAACATCCGCCTGCAAATGACCAATCTGGCCGAGGGCTTCACCAAGGCCGGAGCGGCGGATCGCGGCCTCGAAGTGCTCGACCTTCTCCTGCGGTCGACGCCTTCGCACAACGTGCCGTACACGCGCGTCATGCTACCGGTGGTGGAGTTGCTTTCCGAGATCTCCATGGACTCCTCCCTGCCGGAAGCGGAGCGGGCCAAGGCGGGCCAATTGGCCAAGCAGGTGGGCACTGAGCTCTTCACGGACCTGACCGAGGACGTGACCTACTTCCTGTCCCTCGAGGATGACTTCTATGTCTCCTCCGAGCAGAGCATCCAGGTGGCGATGGCGGTGAGCCAACGCGTGGCCGGTGCCTTGCAGGACGCTCTGCCGGAGGACGCCGAGGTGGCGGCCATGGGAGAGCGCATGCAGCAGTTGCGTGCGGACAACTCGGCCCGCCAACGCGGTGAGTATTCCGACCCGCCCACCTTCGATCCGGACGCCGGACGCTGATGGCGACGACGGGGGCGAGGGTGGCCATCCTGGCCAGTGGAGCGGGCACCAACGCTGAGCGGCTCATGCGGGCCGCTTACGGCATGCCGGATGTGGACATCGTGCTGGTGGCGTGCAACCGCCCGAATGCTGGTGTCCTGACGCGCGCCGAAGGGTGCGGTGTGCCGACCTGGGTCTTTGACCGCAGTGCCCTCCTCAGCGGGGAGGTGGAAGCTCGGCTCCGTGCCCTCCAGGTCGACTTCGTGGCCTTGGCTGGTTTCCTGCTGAAGATTCCCGAGGGGCTCGTGGCGGCGTTTCCCGGTCGGATGCTCAACCTCCATCCCTCCTTGCTTCCGGCCTTCGGCGGCAAGGGGATGTACGGCCACCACGTCCACCGCGCCGTGGCGGAGGCCCTGGCGGCCGGCTCCGTGCAGGAGACCGGCATCACCCTGCATTGGGTGGACGCGGAGTACGACACGGGCGCGCTTTTTTTCCAGGCTGCCGTGGCGTTGGATCCCGCGGATGATGCCGAGGCGGTTGCGAAGCGAATCCAACGGCTGGAGTCGGAACACTACGCACCGCAAACCTTGCGCGCCATCCGGGAATCGCTATCCTTGTCGGACCCGGCTGCGGGCTGATTCTCCGACATGCAACTGAACTGGACCGAACTCCTCAAATCGACCATGGTGATGTTCGCCGTGATCGACATCGTGGGCTCCATTCCCTTCCTGCTCGACATCAAGAAGAAGGCGGGGGACATCCACGCGGAGAAGGCGAGCCTCGTGGCGTTGGGCATCATGCTGGCCTTCCTCTTTCTCGGAGAAGGGGTGATCAATTTCCTCGGCATTGACGTCAACTCTTTTGCCGTTGCAGGCTCCATCGTGATGTTCTTCATGGCGCTGGAGATGATCCTCGGCATCACCCTCTTCAAGCAGAATGCGGAATCGATGAAGACCGCGACCATCGTGCCGGTCGCCTTTCCGCTGATTGCCGGGGCGGGGAGCATGACCTCGATCATCTCCCTCCGGGCTGAGTTTGCCGCCGTCAACATCGCCATTGCCATCCTCGTCAACATGGCGCTCGTGTACCTCGTCCTCCGCTTGACCGGCCGCATTGAACGCGCCCTCGGAGAGGGAGGCATCGCCGTCTTGCAAAAGGTCTTCGGCATCATCCTCCTCGCCATCGCAGTGAAGCTCTTCTCCGCCAACGCCGCCCAGCTCTTCCACGTCCATGGCTGATCCCGTCGTGATCCACACCGACGGAGGCGCTTCCGGCAATCCCGGCCCCGGGGGCTATGGCGCCATCCTCCAATGGGGAGGTCACCGCAAGGAGTTCACCGCGGGCTATCGCATGACCACCAACAACCGCATGGAGCTCCTCGCGGTCATCGTCGCCCTCGAAGCGCTGAAGCGGGACGGCACGGAGTGCTGGGTGGTGAGCGACAGCAAATACGTCATCGACTCCGTCGAGAAGGGGTGGGTGTTCAATTGGGAGAAAAAGGGCTTCAAGGGCAAGAAGAATCCGGACCTCTGGCAGCGGTTCCTCAAGGTCTACCGGCGCCACAAGGTGCGGTTCGACTGGGTCAAGGGCCACGCCGGCAACCCGATGAACGAGCGGGCGGACCACCTCGCCGTGACGGCCTACCAGAAGAAGGGTCTCCTCATCGACGACGGCTACGAGGCCACCCTCTGATCAGCTGAATCCGTGCTGTTCCAAGGCGTCCGCGACCCAGCGGATGCGCCGGTATTTGCTCGGCGGGGTGGCGTGGACGGCGGCGGCCGGTCCGTGGTCGCCCTCCGGAAGGGCCAGACTGATGGCGCAGAGGAACAGCCCTTGTCCCGAATACCGCGGCGCCGTGGCGGGGTCGACGCCGGGTGCGGCGTGTTCGTTCTCACCGACGAGGGGATGTCCCGCTTCGGCGAGGTGACGTCGGATTTGGTGGGTGCGGCCGGTGGTCGGTCGGACGTCGAGCAAGGTGGCCTCGCCGTGGACCGGCAGGGGGCCCGTGCCGAGGGCCCGCCACGCCGTGTGGCTGGGTTTGCCATCGAGGGGCGTCTCGGCTTGGTCGTCTTTGAGGCGGCCGGCGGCCAGGGCGAGGTACCGTTTGTCGACCCGGCGGTCGGCAAAAGCCCGTCCCAGGGCCTCGGCCACGGGCAGGGTCAGGGCCACGCAGACCCATCCCGATGTGGCGCGGTCCAGCCGATGGGCCGGATGGGGTGCGGGCATGCCGTCGGGCTGGAGCGCCCTCAGGGCCGCTTGCTCCTCGGGTGATCCGTGCTGCGCGCGGTGGGCGAGGAGGCCGGCGAGGTGACGGACCCCGGGACCGCTGGTTGCGATGCCGGCCGGCTTCCAGATGAAGGCGAAGTCCGCTTCATCCGGACGGTGGAGGCGGAGCGGCCCCGAGTGGATTGCACCGGGGTCGGGGGCGATTTTGGCCGTGGGCCGATAGTCGATCTGGTCGCCGGTCTCCACCCGCAGGGCGGTCCCTGCGATGTTCCCGTTGCAGTGGATTTCCCCGCGGTCGATGGCCTTGCGGCAGGACTTCCTGCTGGGGAGCCACTTCGGGAAGAGTCCAACGAGGGCCTCCTGCATCCGCTGGCCGGCCCGATTGGGGCCGATTCGAGCGGTTGCGCTGGCAAATTCCTTTGTGGATGTGGGTTCCCGGTCCATGGATGGTCAAGTGTACGATGGCGGACATCGTATTTTCGTGGAATGAACATGGGTTCCGTCAAGACCGACCTGTACCAGGGTCACGACTACTACATGATGGATGACCTCTTGACCGAGGAGCACAAGTTGATCCGCGATGCGGCACGTGCCTGGGTGAAGCAGGAGGTCAGTCCAATCATCGAGGATGCTGCTGAGACGCAGGTCTTCCCCAAGCACATTCTGCCTGGCTTGGGCGCCATCGGGGCCTTCGGGCCTTATATCCCCGAGGAGTATGGAGGGGCTGGACTCGATCAGATTTCCTATGGCATCATCATGCAGGAGCTCGAGCGCTGTGACAGCGGCCTCCGCAGCACGGCTTCCGTGCAGAGCTCCCTCGTCATGTACCCCATCTGGAAGTATGGTTCCGAGGAGCAGAAGATGAAGTACCTGCCCAAGCTTGCCACCGGCGAGATGATGGGCTGCTTTGGCCTCACCGAACCGGACCACGGCTCCAACCCTGGAGGCATGGTCACGAACTACAAGGACGCCGGCGATGGAGAGCACGTGATCCTCAACGGCGCCAAGCTGTGGATTTCCAATGCGCCCTTTGCGGACATCGCTGTCGTGTGGGCCAAGAACGAGGAGGGCCGCATCCACGGTATCGTCGTGGAGCGCGGTATGGAAGGGTTTTCCACGCCGAAGATGACCGGAAAGTGGAGCCTGCGGGCCTCCGACACCGGTGAGCTCATCTTCGAGGACGTCAAGGTGCCCAAGTCGCACATCCTGCCGGGCCGTT
>WTID01000013.1:6505-17923 GCA_011522855.1 Flavobacteriales bacterium | reverse complement strand
GTGACCCCTTCAAGGACACCTCCGGACCGTCCATGAACATCCTCATCAAGCTGACGTGCCTCGTCGGCCTCGTCATTGCCCCGATCCTCGGCGGCCATGGCGGCGGCGACCACGACGGTCACGACCACGGTGCCATCGAGGCTCCGGTCGAGGCCCAGCCCACGGCCGCCGTTGAGGCTGCCGAATTCCCCGGCGCCTGATGCGGCGCACGGGGTTCCTGCCGGCCGTCATCGCCGGAGCGTCCGTCCTGTTGGTCACCTGTGGGGAAGCCCCCGAATCCGGTGGCGACAGCGCAGGCAGTGAGGCCACCGTTGAGACGGTGGAGGATCCGTGTGACTGCCTCGGTCGGGACCTGACCGACGGCCAGCGTCGGTACTGCCGCGAGTCCAAGCGGGACACGCAATTCCTGGAATCCCTGCGCAACTGCGGCATGGGGGAGGTCGGCGGTGTCAGCGCCGTCGACAACATGCCCGATGACGGGCAGTACACCATGGACAAGGACCGGACCATCGTCGAGTGGCAGGGCCGCAAGGCCGGCATGGTGGAGAAGGGCACCGTCCCGATCCGCGCCTGCACCTTCTCCATCGAGGGAGGACGGCTCACGAGCGGCGACATGGTCGTGGAGATGAACGGCATTCAGGCCACCAGTCAGACGGGCCAGGCCGGCCGTGAGCTCGGCCAGCACCTCCGGAGCGCCGACTTCTTCGATGTGTCCAACCATCCCACCGCCGCCTACACGGTGACCTCGTCCCGCGTGGATGGACGGGGCAACCTCGTCCTCAAGGGAAAGCTGAACGTCAAGGGTCAGTCCGAGGAGGTCGAGGCCCTCATGAGCTTCGCCTCGGCCGACCCGGTGGTGGCCAGCGTGAACTTCGCCTTCGATCGCGCCGATTTCAACGTGCGCTTCGGAAGCGGGTCCTTCTTCGACAACCTCGGCGACAACCTGATTGCCGACAACGTCGAGATGCGGATGGCCCTCATTGAGGATGCCACCGCCCGGAAATCCAATTGATCGTCCTCAGAAGAGGCCGTTCAGCTCGGCGTCGACCTTGGTGATGATGTCCCCGAGTTGCTCGGGGTTGTGCTCGAAGTCCATGTTGTCCACGTTGATCACCAGGACCTTGCCCTTGGTGTAGGTGGAAATCCAGGCCTCGTAGCGCTCGTTGAGCCGGTTGAGGTAATCGAGCCGGATGCTCTCCTCATACTCGCGGCCGCGCTTCTGAATCTGCTCCACCAAGTGGCCCACGCTGCTGCGGAGGTAGACGAGCAGGTCCGGCGGCGTCACGAATTGCTCCATCAGCTCGAAGAGGCGGAGGAAGTTCTCGTGGTCGCGTGAGGTCATCAGGCCCATCGCCTGCAGGTTCGGGGCGAAGATGTAGGCGTCCTCATAGATCGTCCGGTCCTGCACCATCTTCTGTCCGCTGGACTTCAGGGCGTGGAGCTGGGAGAAGCGGGAGGAGAGGAAGTGCACCTGCAGATTGAACGCCCACCGCTGCATGTCCTTGTAGAAGTCGTTCAGGTACGGGTTGTCATCCACGCTCTCATAGTGCGGGGTGATCTTGTAGTGCTGGGCGAGAAGCCGGGTGAGGGTCGTTTTGCCCGATCCGATGTTGCCTGCGATGGCGAGATGCATGTCCGTGAGGTTGGGGCCGGCAAGGTAGGGTGGGCCTTGACTTCTGGCAACGTGGCCGGGCGGTTCAGGCGGTGTTCGGCACCCGTTCCGCCTCGCGGATGGTGCGCATCCACCCGTCATCCATGGAGAGCCGGGGCACCTTGTGTTGTCCCCCCAGTTTTCCCTTGTGTTTCAACACCTTTTCGAAGGTGCCTGTGGAAATCCATTCGAAGCGGGGAGGAAGGAGCACGAGGTCGGCCGTGCGCTTGGCGTCGTAGTCCGAATTGACCTTCCTGAGGTTGCGGTCCAGCGCCTCGGCGAAGAGGGCCCCGTCCGGCAGTCCTCCCGGGGCTTTTCCGGCTTCGAGGATCCAATGGTGGCGACCGATGGCGCCCCCGGGGCCCGCCATGCGGACCGCGCAGGCGGTCCACTCCCGGATCTCCACGCCGAACTGCCGTCCGGTGCGGGCGAGGGCCCGCTCGGCATCCCCGACCATGAGCTCCTCCCCGGCGAGGTTCAAGTAGGACCGGGTCCGCCCGGTGACCCGAATGCGGTAGGGGTCGGTGCTCGTGAACCGGACGAGGTCGCCGAGCACGTAGCGGTGCAGGCCTCCATTGGTGGAGAGGACCACGGCATAGTCGGTTCCCACCTCCACCTCGGCGAGGCTGAGGGTGGCGGCGAAGGGGTCGGCAAGGGGGTCGAACCCGGAGGCAAAGGGCAGGAACTCGTAGTGGATGCCATAGTCCAGCATCAGCAGCATGTCGTCCGCCCCGAGGCGGTCCTGGATCGCGAAGAAGCCCTCACTGGCGTTGTACGTCTCGATGGTGTGGATGCCGGGGGGCATCATCCGGTCGAAGGCTTCCCGGTAGGGGTCAAAGGAGACGCCGCCGTGCATGTAGAGCTGGAGGTGGGGCCAGACCTCGCCAAGGTGATCCTTGCCGGTCAGGTCGAGGATGCGCTCGAGGAGGACCTGGGTCCAGCTGGGCACGCCGGCCACGATCCGCACATCCTGCTCGATGGTCGAGTGGGCCATGCGCTCGATTTTCTCCTCCCAGTCCGCCATGAGGGCGATGGACCGCGCAGGGGTCCGACGGAATTCGCACCACCAGGGGAGGTTGTCGATGATGATGGCGCTGAGGTCGCCGGTGAGCGCACCGTTGTCCGCCTCCTCGGTGCGGCCCGTGCCGCCGACAATCAAGTGCCGCCCTCCGTAGAGCCGGGCCTTCGGGACCGCGTCCACGTACATCGCGAGCAGGTCCTTTCCGCCCTTATAGTGGCAGCGTTCGAGGGCGGCCTCCGTGACGGGGATGAACTTGCTCCGGTCGGAGGTCGTGCCCGAGGACTTGGCGTGCCACTTGACGCTGCCCGGCCAAAGGACGTCGGCCTCGCCGTCCCGGACCCGTTCGATCCACGGCTTCATCCCGTTGTAGTCG
Source organism: Flavobacteriales bacterium (assembly GCA_011522855.1). GTDB lineage: Bacteria > Bacteroidota > Bacteroidia > Flavobacteriales_D > Sanyastnellaceae > UBA8752. Next base: position 14,878 of record WTID01000013.1, on the reverse strand, counting down.
CGAAGGGGCACCTGGCGGCGGTAGGCCTCGGGCGTGGTGTCGGCCGTGAGACCGTGCTCCCGGCCGAATGCGGTGGCCGCGGCCGCCTCGATGTGATGTCGGAGCCCCTCGGCCTGCACGTCGAGCGGGTACCGGCGGAACAGGTCGATCTGGTGCAGTCGCTTCCGGATGAACCAGCTGAAGACGGTGTTGACGGGCATGATCCGGTCAGTTGGGGTCGATCCGGTGGACGTCGTTGTTCATCGCCTCAATCTCGTTCTTGACCTCGCGGATGCGGACCGCAATCTGGGCCCAGAGACCGTCTCCCTCGCCTCGGGCCGCGGGGGCCATGAGCCGGACAGTCGCCTCGTCATCGTTGTCGGCGGCGAGGGCCATGTCGGCGATGACGTGATGCCCGTGCTCGCGCAACCAGGCCACGGCCTGCTCGTCTCCTTCGGTGCCCTCGAGCAGGGCGATGAGCACATGGTGGCCGGCGTGTCGCATCCAGGCGCGGGATGTGGGCTCGTTGTGCAGGGCGTGGCAGAAGACCCCCAATTCAGGGTAGTCCGATCCCATGAGCCAGTCCCGGAACTCCTCGTTGCCGGAAATGGCCTCAGTCCAGGCGAGCAGGACCTTGGTGGGATAGGGACGGAGGGTGGAGTCGGCCATGGTGCTATGGAGGGGAAAGATGCGCCGTCTTTCCAACATCGGAAACATCCTAGGGGGTCTAGGGGGTTCCTTTGCACCCCTGCATGAACGAACCGTTCCCCTTCCGACGATGACGCCGGCCTCGAATCCGTCCCCGCTTCCTGCGCGGGAACTCGCTGGAATCGAGCCTGTTCACAAACGGGTCTATGACCGCTCCTTCTACCTCCTTTGCGGGGGCACGGTGCTGTTCATGGCCAGCTTCGGCATGCTGCTGCCCGAGCTGCCTGCCCACCTGGCCGCCATGGGAGGCGAGGCGTACCTCGGCGGTGTGGTCGGCATGTTCACCCTGGCCGCCTTCCTGGCGCGCTTCATCAGCGGGCGCATCGCGGATCGGGCCGGCCGACGCAAGGTCATGCTCGTGGGCTCCGCCGTCACCGCGGTGGCTGGCTTCGGCTACCTCGTCGCGACGACCATTGCCACCTTCATGCTGCTTCGGTTCTTCCATGGCCTGTCCACGGGTTTCCGCCCGCCGGGCACCAGCGCCATGCTGACGGACCGCATCCCCAAACAGCGCCGGGGGGAGGCCCTCGGTTACCTCGGGGTGGCGGGCAATGCGGGCATGGCCACCGGCCCGGCGCTGGGCAGCTGGCTCACCGTGGAGTGCGGCATCGAATGGATGTTCATTGCGTCCGCCCTGCTCGGCATGGCCAGCGTGGCCCTGACCCTTCCTCTCGAGGAGACCTTGCCCAAGGCCCGACCCGTCAACCGGTCCGACTTCAACCTGCTCGAAGGCGGGCTCATCGATCCCAATGCGTGGCCGGCCGCCCTGGTCCTCCTGCCCGTGGCGCTCGCCTTCGGCATTTACCTGACCATCACCCCCGACTTTGTCGACCACCTCGGCTACGTCTACAAGGGGTCCTTCAACACCATCATCGTGGTCAGTTCAATCGCCATGCGCTTCATTGCTGGACGGATGAGCGACCGCCACGGCCGGATTCCCGTCCTGCTCGTGGGCACGGCCCTGATGACGGTGGGCATGGTCGTGCTCGGCAGCGCGGAGACCAAAGGCGTGGCCACGCTGGGAGCCTTGCTCTACGGAGCCAGCATCGGCATCAACATGCCCACGGTCTTCGCCTGGACCACCGATCTGGCCCAGCCGGGCAAGATTGCCCTTGCCTTGGGGACGATGTTGATGGCGCTCGAAGTGGGCATCGGGGCCGGGGCTGTTTACAGCGGGATGCGCTTCCAGGGCATCATCGAGCGGATTCCGGAATTGTACTACGTGGGGGGATTCGGCACGGCCATCGCCGCCATCGCCCTGTTGCCGCCACTTTTGAAGGGGCGGCGCTCCTGAGGAAGGCTCCGTCCATAGCCCGCCCTTGAAAACCTCGCCGGCCCCGGCGGAGGTTCTGCGCATCCGCCGTGTAATTTTTGACTATGAGCACGAAGGAACTGTCCACCACCGACTCCATCCAGACCACCCGGAACAAAGGCGCCACGCCGCGTCCGGCCCTTGACGCCTTGCAGGGTCAGGATTTGGATGTCCAGAAAATCCAGGCGGAGCGGAGAGAACTCGCCCGGGACTTCGTGACCCTGAAGCACACCATTTCCCAATTGCGCTCAGAGCGCGATCGCCTGGCGGTCGAGAACCGGGACTTGCAGATGCGGCTATCCGCCATCGAGACGGATTACGCCAACCTCTTCTCCTACGTCGAGGGGCAGCAGCAGGCGGGCGCTTAAGCGACCACGGCAGAGGCCGTCGCGAGCCCGCGGTCGACCTTCTTGAACAGGCCCTGCAGCACCTTGCCGGGGCCCACTTCCACCACATCATCCACCCCCTCGGAGAGGAGCCACTGCATGGTCTGGGTCCAACGGACCGGAGCCGTCAGCTGCGCGATGAGGTTCTGGCGGATCACTTCCGGATCGGTCTCCGGGGTGGCCGTCACATTCTGGACGATGGGACAGCGCGGCGCATGGAGCTGAGCGGCCTCGAGCGCTTGGGCGAGGCGCTCGCGGGCCGGTTCCATCAGCGGGGAGTGGAAAGCGCCGCCCACAGGCAGCACCAGGGCACGGCGGGCGCCGGCTTCCTTGAGCTGTTCGCAGGCCGACTCGATGGCGGGCACCTCGCCGCTGATGACGAGCTGACCCGGGCAGTTGTAGTTGGCGGCGACGACAATGCCCTCCGTTCCGGCGCACACGGCCTCAACGTCGGCATCCTCCATGCCGAGGATGGCCGCCATCGTGGAGGGGGTGGCCTCACAGGCGGTTTGCATGGCCTGGGCGCGTTCGCTCACCAGCTTCAGTCCTTCGGCAAATCCGAGGCCGCCAGCGGCAACCAAGGCACTGAATTCCCCGAGGCTGTGGCCGGCCACAAAGTCCGGGTTGAACGTGTCTCCCATGCCCTCGGCCATGATGACCGAGTGGAGGAAGATGGCCGGCTGGGTCACCTTCGTCTGCTTCAGGTCCTCTTCGGACCCGTTGAACATGATGTCGGCAATGTCAAAGCCGAGCACGTCGGCGGCTTCGGCGAAACGGTCACGGGCAAAGGCGTGGGCTTCGTGAAGATCCTGCCCCATTCCGGGGAATTGCGCCCCCTGTCCGGGGAAAACCATGGCTTTCATGTCGGCGAAAATAGGCCGCCCGCGGGATGTGCCGCCGATCAGAGCGTGTAGGAGAAGCCCACGGAGAGCACCTCCTTGAATTGGGTGCCCGGTCCGAGCCGCGCGGGAATGTCCACCACGACCCCTTGGTCATTGGTTTCCGTCCGGGCGGGTTCCTTCTCCAGCACCACGTCGTCGTCGTAGATCAGGTGCGTGCTGATGGTGGTCCGGAGACTTTCGTTGACCTTGAGTTCGAGCAGGCCGGTCCAGTTGATGTCGATGTTGCCTGGCGAGTTGAGGTAATTGGAGAAGAGGTCCACCTGGTGGGTCCAGGTCACATTCTCCATGAGGGGCCATTTCAGGTTCCAACGGAGGTAACCACCCAGCTCCAGACGGGACGTTTGGCCGGCCGGAACACCGAAGGCCCCGGCGGCGGACAGCGTGTCGTCCAGCAGCACCGTGAGCTTGCCCGTAAAGGGGGCGAGGAAGAACTGGTGGCGCTCTCCCTGTTTCGGGGCGAATCCCGCAGCCGCCACGAGGTAGCCCGGCGACAGGAAGTCAGAGATGCGCTGGGACCGGTCGGGCAGACCGTCGACCACGGCATAACCGGGAAGGAACTGGGTTCGGGCGTCCAGGAGGACAGACAGACGGCCACCGTTGAGGCTGGACCGCATGGCGGCGTTCCATTGCCCGGTCACCACGATCCGGTCGTCCGTCTTGCGCCACCCACCCTGTTGGCGGAGCAGACCGAGGGCGGCGTCGACCCCCCAGGAGGCGCTGCGCGGCCCTTTTTCGATGGTCTTGCCCAGTTGGCTCAGGGCCGTGAAGGCCACCGAGCTTTCACCACCACCGGCCCAGTTCTCGAGGGCGGTCTGGCTCAGGTTCAAGCCGAGCGTGCCATTGAAGACGCGCACCGTGTCGGTGGGGTTCTCGTCCTCCATCTGGACGGCCTGTTCGACCCGCGGAACGGGAAGCTGGGCGCTCACAGCACCGCTGAAAAGAAGGCTGGAGAGGGATAATGACAGGATGAATGCGGAATTCTTCGTCATGAAGGTTCGTTTTCTGCAAGTGGATTTGTGAACGTTGCCAGTGGGGGCCTCAGGGGATGCTAAATTTAAAGAAGCGCCATGCGTCCCTTGTCCATTGCCTTCTTGCTGACCTTGTTCCTGTCGTGGCCCCCGGCTGCGAAGGCTCAGGCTGTGGATGAAGCGGCCGCGGGGGTGGAGCTCTGTGATTGTCTTCCTGCAGACTCCTACATCCTGCTGAAGAAGCTCAAGACTGTCGGGGGAGAGTCCACCATCACCTACCACGCGAATGTCGAGGTGCTCATCACCTTCCTCACCGCTTATGGAGTCTACGGGGCCCATGCCATGAACCTGAATTGGCCGGCCGATTTGGTCGTCGGGGCGGGCGATCTCACGGCGTTGCTGACCGGATTCAATTATTACCCTCCCTTCGAGGAGACCTTGTGCGGCTGGGAGGTGGTCAACGTGGCGAGCCACGGCTGGATCCTCGAGGAAATCGGGGCGGATGACTTCACGGAAGCCTACGTGCACGAGTCCACTTACGATGAGTTCGACCTCGGAGATGAGACCTACGGCCAATGCCTGCTCAACAGCTTTGACCTCGAGATGGTGCACCTGCCCGATTCGGTGGTGAGGCTCACCTTCGTCCGGAAGTTCCTCGGCAATCCGACCGTGGATTGATTGTGGTCAATTCGCGGTGAAATCCCCCATTGAGGGGATGCAAAATCCCCATCCCTCCCACGAGGTTTGCGTCGCTATTTAGAATGCGTCCAAATAACCTCTTCCTCCTGTTCTTCGGGTGTGCGCTGTGTGTGAGCGCGGCGGCACAATCCACGGTCCGCATCGTGGATGCCGATGGGCGCGGCATTCCGGGCGTGGCGCTCATTGCTCCGGATGGCGCCGGTTTCGTCACGGATGGCCAGGGTGAACTGGAATTGGACGGCGATCAGACTGTTTCGGGTGAATGGCGGCTCCGCTGCCTCGGGTTTGTGGACCGCACCCTCGCCGCTGCAGCGCTCTTCGCGGACGCGCCCATCCGCCTGGAGGAGGCGGTGCTCGACCTGCCGCAGGCCCTCGTCGAGGCCGTGACGATGACCGGTGGCCGCCCGATGGGGGTGCCCGGTGCGGTCACGGTCTTGTCGGCCAAGACCTTGCGTCGCCACGGGGATGTCGACGTGAGCCGGGCACTCCGCTCCGTTCCCGGGGTCTACATCCAGGAGGAGGATGGCTTCGGATTGCGCCCCAACATCGGCCTCCGCGGCAGCGGGTCGGAACGGAGCAGCCGGATTTCGGTGCTTGAAGACGGGGTGCCGATTGCCCCGGCGCCCTACACGGCCCCCAGTGCGTACTACTTCCCATCGGCCGGCCGCATGAACGGCATCGAGGTGCTCAAGGGCGCCAGCCAGATTGCGCACGGCCCCAACACGGTGGGCGGGGCCATCAACCTGATCAGCACGCCGATTCCAGCCGACCTGTCGGGCCGCGTGGACGGCCGGATGGGGTCATTCGGTACGGGCAGGTTGCACGTTCATGTGGGCGATGGCTCCGGCCGCATCGGGTGGATGGTCGAAGCACTTCAGGCCGGTAGCCGGGGATTCAAGGCGCTCGATGGAGGAGGCCCCACCGGCTTTGACAAGCTCGACCTGCTCGGCAAGCTGCGCTGGAGGTCCGCCGACGGCGCGCGGTTCGACCAGCGCGTGGAGCTCAAGCTGGGCCGGGTCTCGGAACTCAGCCACGAGACGTACGCCGGCTTGACCGACGCGGATTTCGCCCAAACCCCTTATCGACGCTATGCCGGCAGCCACCGAGACGAGATGGACGCCGGACAGGAGCAGGCCGTGCTGACGCACGTGATGGACCTCGGCGGCGGTTGGCGCTGGACGAACCGGGCGTATGCGACCCGCTTCCAGCGCAACTGGTACAAGGCCGATCGCGCGGCCGGCGCCTCCGGGGATTGGGTCAAGCTCGGCCCGCTCCTCGGCAGCGCAGCCGGAGATTCCACCATCGCCGAGGCCCTGTCGGTCTTCCGGGACGGCGCCGAGGGGGTGGTCCGCCTCAAGGCCAACAACCGGGTCTACCACTCCCGCGGGGTGGAGTCCAAGGTGAGCTGGGATGGAGCGTGGTCCGGCTGGCGTCGGCTCGAGGCCTCCATCCGGCGCCACGGGGACGGCATGGACCGGTTCCAGTGGGTCGACGATTGGACCATGGCTTCGGGACAGCTCATCGCACCGGACCTCGGCACGCCGGGTACCGAATCGAACCGCATCGAATGGAGCCGGGCCACCGCCGGTTACCTCCGTGGCCGTTGGAGCCAGCGGGGGTGGAGCCTGATTCCCGGAATCCGCGTGGAGCACATCGTCGCGGGCCGCGACGACTATGGCACTGCCGATGTGGACCGCACGGGCTTGGATCTCCAGAGCCGCCGCAACCTCACCGTGGCCTGGCTGCCGGGCGTAGGCTTCCAGAAGGACCTGGGAGCGGAATGGAGCGTCTTCGGTGGTGTCCACCGGGGCTTCCTTCCTCCGGGCAGCTCGCAGGAGGTCCAACCGGAATTCGCCTGGAACCAAGAGGCCGGCGTGCGCTGGGTCCGTCCCCGGTTCGAGGCGACGGCCGTGGGCTTTGCCCATCTCGGTCGCAACCTGCAAGGCTCCGACTTCGCGTCGAGCGGGGGCTCCGGCGAAGGCGACGTCTACAACGGTGGCACCACGCGGGTGGCTGGCGTCGAAACCCTGCTGGACTGGACCAACGGAGCCAACCCCGAGGAAGCCTCCCGCTGGGAGCTCGGCCTGACCTACACCTTCACGGATGGCCGCTTCACCTCCGCCTTCGACAGCGACTACGATGCCTGGGGCGAAGTGGAGATGGGCGATCGCCTGCCTTACCTCGCCCGGCACCAGGGCACGGTGCGGATGGCCTGGGCACGCGGGCCCTGGTCCGTCGACGCCTCGGCCCGCAGCACGGAGGGCATGCGCACCGTGGCGGGTCAGGAGCCCATCGGGGAAGGCGTCACGGTGGGCGGCAGCACCGTCCTCGATGTCACGGGTCGGTGCCACCTCGGCAACGGCTTCGCCCTCGAGCTGGGCGTACGCAATCTGATGGATGCGGTCTATGTGGCCTCGGCCCGGCCGGCTGGGCTCCGCCCGGGCCTGCCCCGCACCATCACGGGCGGATTCAACCTCGCTTTCTGACCGCGGTCAGGCCGGATTGAACCGGATCCAGTCCACTTCGAGTCCGAAGTCTCCGGCGGTGCCGTCGTACTTCATCATGCCGATGCGGAGGATGTCGTCCAGCGCGCCCCACGACCAGAGTTTGGGCAGGTCACCCGTCATGGCGCTGCTTTTCTTGAGGTCGGCGAAGTCGAGGGTGACCTCGCTCCACTCCGGGTCGACGCTGAAGTTGGCCTTCCAATAGGGCATCCACCACTGCTCGTGGGTCTCCATGGTCAAGGTGAAGGTGTCGGCGGCTCCGGTTGTGGTCCGGCAGCGAAAAGTCATGGAGCCGAATCCGGACAGATCGCGGAGGCCCCACGGGGACCGGACGGAACTGAAGCCGCCGTTGTTTTCCAACGAGACCGTCCCTTCCCAGGTCATCGTGTTGCGGCCGTAGTCCACCACGCCGATCGAGCGGCCGCCCATGACGCCGTCGTTCAGGGCGCGCCATCCGGTCGCTTCGCCTTTGCCGAAGTCGAGGGTGAGCGGTTCGGTGGGCGCATCGGACGGGGTCGAGCAGGCCCCGGTGATCAGGGCGGCGCCGAGGAGGGAACGGAGGAAGGCCATGACGAAGGAACCGCCATGCCGGGATCCGGGTTCACTTGCCAATGCAGAAGTGGCCGAAGATGTGGCCCAGGAGGTCATCCGGGGTGATGGCCCCGGTGATGCGCCCCAATTGCTCAAGGGCCTCCCGATGGTCGACCGCGAGGAGATCGCCACTCAGTCCGGCGTCGAGGCCGTCCAGGGCCCGCTGCAGGGCTTCGCGGGTGCGTTGGAGGGCCTCCCGGTGACGGAGGTTGGTGACGAGGATGCGGTCGTCGGCCAGGGCGCTGCGGTAGTCTCGGCCCAGCCGTTGCTCCAGCTGGTCCAGTCCCTGCCGTTCCTCGGCGCTGATGGCGAGCACCTCTTCGG
>WTID01000013.1:0-6405 GCA_011522855.1 Flavobacteriales bacterium | reverse complement strand
TCCAGCTGGTCCAGTCCCTGCCGTTCCTCGGCGCTGATGGCGAGCACCTCTTCGGCTCCCGAGGGCAGCCACCCTTCTGGAGCCGGCGCCAGATCCGTCTTGTTGACGAGCACGAGCACGACACCCGCGGGTTCGCCAGCGGCTTCGGCCGCAGTGGCCAGCGTGTTGGCCGCCTCTTGGACTTCGGCGGCGGCAGCCGCCCGGCCCGCGTCATCCTGGAGATCCCGGGCATCGAGGAGATAGAGCACGAAGCGCGCCGAAGCGGCCTTGCCCCAGGCCCGCCGGATGCCCTCCGCCTCGATGTCATCCGCGGTGTCCCGCAGGCCGGCCGTGTCGATGAACCGGAAGCGGATGCCTTCCAGGGTCAGGACCTCCTCCAAGGTGTCGCGGGTCGTGCCCGGCGTGTCGGAGACGATGGCCCGGTCCTCCCGAAGGAGGGCGTTGAGCAGGGTGGACTTGCCGCGGTTGGGGGCGCCGAGGATGGCCACGGGCACGCCCTCGGCAATGGCCCGGCCGGTCGAGAAGCCGCGCACCAACTCGTCAATGCGGGCCAGCAGTGAGGTGACGTGCCTGCGGTAGCCGTCCCGGTCCGCGAATTCGACGTCCTCCTCGCCGAAGTCGAGCTCGAGCTCCATCAGGGCGGCATACTCGATGAGGGCGGCGCGGAAGGCGTTGATCTCGTCGCTGAACCCACCCCCGAGCTGCTGCAGGGCGAGGCGGTGGGCCCCGGCGTGATCCGCGTCGATCAGGTCGCCAATCGCCTCGGCCTGGGCGAGGTCCCGCTTGCCATGGAGAAAGGCGCGCTGGGTGAACTCTCCCGGCAAGGCCGACCGGCATCCGGCGTCAATCAGGCACTCCATCAGCCGTCGGACGATGAAGGGACTGCCGTGGATGTGGCATTCCACCACGTCTTCGCCCGTGAAGCTCTTCGGCCCCCGGAAGGGCAGGATCAGCGCCTCGTCGAGGGGACGGTCGCCATCCATGAGTTGCCGTAGGATGGCCCGACCCGGGGCGGCCCCGTCGAGTTGACCTCCACACAGGCCGTCCACCATGGTCCAGGCAGCGGGGCCGCTGACCCGGACCACGGCCACACCCCCGCGTCCAGGAGGGGTGGACAGGGCGCAGATGGTGGTGCCGTCGAGAGGGTGCGCAGGCATGGGGGCAAATTAGCCCGAAGCCCTTCCCGAAGGTGCCCTGCGCCGCGTTACTTTTGCGCCGCACATCCGTGCGCAACGACACCACGAACCCCGACCCACCGTCCCCATGAGCGTTCTCGTCAACAAGGATTCCCGCATCATCGTCCAAGGCTTCACCGGCTCCGAAGGCACTTTCCACGCCAGCCAGATGATCGAGTACGGCACCAACGTCGTGGGCGGCGTGACCCCGGGCAAGGGCGGTCAGACCCACCTCGACAAGCCGGTCTTCAACACGGTGGAGGACGCGGTGAAGCAGGCGGGGGCGGACACCAGCATTCTCTTCGTTCCGCCGGCCTTTGCCGCGGACGCCATCCTGGAGGCGGCGGATGCCGGGATCAAGGTCATCATCTGCATCACCGAGGGCATCCCCGTGGCCGACATGGTCAAGGTCAAGGCCCACCTCGACACGCTGCCCGGCTGCACGCTGGTCGGCCCGAACTGCCCGGGCGTCATGACGGCGGGCGAGGCCAAGGTGGGCATCATGCCCGGCTTCATCTTCAACCCCGGCCGCATCGGCATCGTGTCCAAGAGCGGCACGCTGACCTACGAGGCGGTGGATCAGATCACCAAGGCCGGTCTCGGTCAGAGCACGGCCATTGGCATCGGCGGTGACCCCATCATCGGCACCACGACGCTGGAGGCCGTTCAGCTGCTCATGGCGGACGAAGAAACCGACGGCATCATCATGATCGGCGAGATCGGCGGTGACCTGGAGGTCAAGGCCGCCCGGTGGATCGCCGAGAACGGCACCAAGCCGGTGGTCGGTTTCATCGCGGGCGTGACCGCGCCGAAGGGCCGCACCATGGGCCACGCCGGTGCCATCGTGAGCGGTGAGGAGGAGAGCGCCGAGGCCAAGAAGGCCGTCATGCGCGAGTGCGGCATCCACGTGGTGGACAGCCCGGCCCAGATCGGCGCCAAAATGGTGGAGGCCCTCGGGGTCAATGCCTGACCCCGGCCGTCACGGCTTCACCTGGTGCACGCCGACCTTCCACGGTTGGCTGAGCACCGCCACCAAACGCTCGAGGTCGTCGGCATTCGCCACGAAGTCCAATTCGGACGTGTCGACCCACAACACGCGGCTGCCCCGGGCGGCCTTGAAGTGCTTCTCATACGCCTTCTCAATGTTCCGCAGGTAGTCCACGTCGATGTCCTGCTCGTAGCTGCGGCCCCGGGCTTCGATTTGCGCGCGCTGGCGCGCCTCACCGGGCCGCAGGTAGACGATGAGCTCCGGCTTGGCCATGCCATCCGCCATGACCTCGTAGAGGTTGCGGAACAGGGCGTACTCGGTCTTGGGCAGGGTAATCTTGGCGAAGAGGTCGCTCTTGGCGAAGAGGTAATCGGACACGAGGGCGTCCCGAAACAGGGTGCGGGCGGACAGGGCCGCCTTGACCTGCTTGTATCGCTGGGCGAGGAAGCTCAGCTCGACCGGGAAGGCATACCGCTCGGGGTCGAGATAGAACTGCTCGAGAAACGGGTTGTCCGCAAACGGTTCGAGGAGGGGCTCGGTGCCCAGCCGTGCAGCGAGCGCCGTGGCCAGCGTGCTCTTGCCGGCCCCGATGCCGCCTTCGATGGCGATGTGTCGATAGGGAATGCTCATGCGGTCGGCCACGGTGCAATGTCGGGCACGTCGGCCGGAAGCCCACGCAAATGGTCGAGGACCGAACGGTCCGTCCCCGGTACGGGAGCATCCGGGACCAAATCCGCCAGAGGCCGCAGAACGAAGCGGCGGCCGAGCATTCTGGGGTGGGGGACGAGCAGGCCGGGCAGGTCAAGTATGCGGACGCCCCACAGCACGATGTCGAGGTCAATGGGCCGGGATTGGACGGCGCCGGCCACCCGTGTCCGGCCCATCTCGCGTTCGATGTCGAGCAGGACCTGCATGGTGCCTTCGGGGTTGTCTGCCCAGGCAGGGTCCAGCTCCACTTCGACCACGCGGTTCAGGAAGTCGGGCGTGCCATGGGCCATGCCCACGGCGGCGGTCTCGTAGGTGGGGGAGACCCGGAGGACGCGGCCGAGGCGGCCGAGTTCGGCATCGGCCTGGTCGAGGTGGTCGATGCGGGTTCCGAGGTTGGATCCGGTGGCGATGTGGACAATCACGGCGGCAAAGGTCGTGTGCGGAATCCGGGCCACCGACCTGTGGGAATCGTCCGGTCGTTGGCAAAATTTGGTACTTTGTTTTGCATAGTAGTGGGTCAAGGACATAAGTTTGTCCTCCCATGACACAGGCAGCATCGAAATCCACAGCGCAAATGCGCAAGGGCGTCCTCGAGCTCTGCATCCTCCGCATCCTGCGGAAGGGGGAGGCCTACACCTCCGACATCGTGGATGCGCTCAAGGCGGTCGACCTGCTCGTGGTGGAGGGGACGATCTATCCCCTGTTGACCCGCATGAAGAACGCCGGCACGTTGACGTACCGCTGGGCGGAGAGTTCATCCGGTCCCCCTCGCAAATACTACGACCTCACCCCAGAGGGCGAGGCCCTGCTCGCCGAACTCGAGACGGCATGGGATCAGTTCGTGGCCTCGGTCAATTCCCTCGATTCCAACACTTCAACTCCCCGCACATCATGATGGAGACCCGCAGCATATCCTTGGGCAACCTGCTCTTCCAAATGGAGCTTCCCGCCTTTGAGCGGTTGGGGGCCTACCTCGACGCCCTGCGCCGCGCCCTCCGCGGTTCGGACGGGGCCGAAGACATCGTGAAGGAGGTCGAGTACCGCATGGCGGAGCTCTTCCAGGACGCGTTGGGCGGTGCATCCCGCGCCCTCCAGCTCGACGATGTCGAACGGGTCTGTGCCCAACTCGGGGACCCTTCCGATTTCCGGGATGAAGGAGACGGGGATGACCCTTCCCAGAGCCGCCGGCGTGCGGGCGATGAGGGGCAACAGCGCGGCCGCCGCCGCTGGTTCCGCGATCCCGATGAGCGGGTGCTCGGGGGCGTGGCGTCGGGCATCGCGTACCGGTTCGGGGTGGACCCCATCGTCATCCGTGCCCTGTTCATCGCCCTCGTCGTCTTCACGGGGACGGGCTTTCTCTTCTACCTGATCCTCACGGCCATCATGCCCGTGGCGAAGACGGCGAGCGATCGCCTCGCCATGAAAGGCGACCCCGTCACGCTCGAGTCGATCATCGACAGCATGGAGTCCCCAATCCGGGCCCGCCGAAGTGGAGAGGCGCATCGCCCCTGGGTGCAACGCTGGCGACACTTCGTGTCCCATACGCTCCCGGAAGCCCTGCAGGCCCTCGGAAAGGGGGTGCTCTGGACCCTGCTCACGATCGCCATCCTCTCGGTGCTCGTCCTCGGGGCGTTCATCCTGTCCACGGCCCTCGGCTTCTAACGGCCTGTTCTGACCGCATTCACCCCATTCGACCCTTTCATTTTTCTCACCTTTGACCTCGCATTTCGCGATCCACAACACCACCATGAACTTCGGAAAGCAATTCCTCGCCAGCCTTCTCGGCTCCACCGTCGCGCTCATCGCAGCCGGCACCATCCTCATCTTCATCTTCGTCGGCGCCTTGGTGGGCGGCCTCAGCTCCGCCTTTGCAGAGGCCGGGGATGATATCGAGTCCGACTTCGACTTCGGCGTGGACATCGAAGAAGGCTCCGTCCTCCACCTCACGTTCGACGCGCCCTTCGTGGAGCGCGGCATGGAGGTCCCGGCCTTTTCCTTTGGGTTGGGCGGGGTGGACACCGAATCCCAGACCGGCCTCAACCACTTCCTCGCGGACATGGAACGCGCAGCGCAGGACGACCGCATCGAGGGCATCCTCATCCAGGCGGATGCGGTCTCCGGCTATCCCTCCATGTTGGGTGAAGTGCGTGACGCCCTCGTCGGCTTCAAGGAATCGGGCAAATGGATCGTCGCATGGAGCGAGGTCTACACCCAGGGCGCCTACTGGGTCAGCACGGTCGCCGATGAGGTGTACCTGCACCCGGAAGGCGGCATCGACATGCGCGGTATGGGCATGGAGACGACCTTCTACAAACGCATGCTGGAAGAGGTCGGCATCGAGATGACCATCGTCCGCGGACCGGACAACAAGTACAAGAGCGCGGTGGAGCCCTTCTTCCGGGAGAGCCTGTCCGAGGCCAACCGAGAGCAGAACATGGCCCTCCTCGAGGACTTCTGGGCCCGCATGGGGGGAGACATTGCTACGGCCCGCGACAAGTCCATGGCCGAGCTCGACGGCGAGGTCAACAGTCTGGCCATGCGCACCCCGTCCGATGCCCTGTCCCTGGGGTTCGTGGATGGACTCCTGTACGAGGACGAACTCCACGCCATGCTCCTCGAAAAGGGGGCAGTGGAGGATGAGGACGAGGAGAGCCATGCGCAGTTGGTGGGCTTGAAGCAGTACCACAACCCCGACTTCTTCGAGGACTTCATCACGACCTTGCAAGAAGAGATGGAGGGCGGCGACGATGAGGAAGACGATGGCGAAGACGGTGAAGAGACGGAGGCGAATTCTGTGGCGGTGGTCTTCGCCGTCGGGGCCATCGAGAGCGGCCAGGGGGACGATGCCACCATCGGATCGGACCGGATTGCCGGCGCCCTCCGGGAAGCCCGCCTCGACCCGGAGGTCGGCGCCGTGGTGCTTCGCGTGAATTCTCCCGGGGGCAGTGCCCTCGCCAGCGATGTCATCTGGCGCGAGACCGTGCTGCTGAAGGAGGCGGGCAAGCCCGTCGTGGCGTCGATGAGCGATCTGGCCGCCAGCGGAGGGTACTACATCAGCTGCGCCGCCGACCACATCCTCGCCCAGCCGAACACGATCACCGGCAGCATCGGCGTCTTCGGGGTCCTGCCCTCCTTTGGCAAGCTGACCAAGGAACGGATCGGACTGGATTTCGATGGCGTCAAGCTCCACGAACACGCCGACGCCCTCAATGGCCACACGCCTGTGCAGGGCGACGCCCTCGCCGCCATCAACGAGAGCGTCACCAAGGTGTACGATGCCTTCATCGCCCGCGTGGCGGAGGGCCGCGGCATGACGGTCGAAGGCGTCAATGAGGTCGCCCGGGGCCGGGTCTGGACCGGACAGGACGCCATGGACATCGGCCTGGTCGACGGCATGGGCAATCTGCAGGACGCGGTCGCCATCGCGGCAGACCTTGCCGGCATCAGTGGGCCCGAGCTGGTGGAGCTCCCCGAGGCAGTGGACCCGTTCGAGCAGTTCATCGAGGACTTCGCCGGGGTGCAGGCCGCGGTGGC
>WTID01000211.1 GCA_011522855.1 Flavobacteriales bacterium | reverse complement strand
ACGGGAACCGAACCACAATGAAGAAGACTGTCTTCCTTTTGGCCGCTGCCGGACTCGCCGGCACCCTGGCCTTCCTCAAGACGGACCGCGCCGCCCAGGCCGAATACGCTCCGCGCGCTGCCCAAAACGAGACGCCTGTCGCCGATGCCTCCGGAATGGAGGAAATCATGCTCGCCCTGCGGGCGGACATCGAGACCGGCGAGATGAACCACGAAGGCCTTCGCCAACTCGGCGAGCGCACCCGTCAGGTGGCCGCAGCCCAGCAGACGAGCCGCAGTGCGGCCCATTACTGGAACCCCATGGGACCCGACAACCTCGGGGGCCGGACCCGGTGCATCCTCGCCGTCAATGAGCTCCAACTCATCACCGGCGGTGTGAGCGGTGGCCTCTGGCGCTCCTGGAACAAGGGAGACAACTGGGAGCGCATCAGCAGCTTCCCCAGCGCCATGGTCGCCTCCATCGCCATGGCTGGAAACGGAGACCTCTACGTCGGCACCGGCACCCAGTTCGATGGGGTCAGCGGTGTGGGCGGTTCCGGCTTCCGCGGAGACGGCATCTACCGCTCCACCGACAATGGCACGACTTGGGCCCGCGTCGAAGGGACGGATCCCGGCCTCTTCCAAGGCGGAGACTTCAGCGCGACGGACGCGCTTGTGGCCGACCCCAACGTGGCCAACCGTGTGTGGTACGGTGGCATCCAGGGCGTGGGCTACATCGAGAACGGCGTGCTCACCGAGAACACCCTGAGTGGCATTTCCGGCACGACCGGCGTGCAGGACATCGAAATCGCCCTCGACGGCAGCTATATGCTCGTGAGCACGACCAATGGCCGCGTGTACCGCAGCAACGACTTCGCCACCACCGAAACGGTATCCGGTAGCCCGAACGCCCCGACCATCCCGCAGGGCTTCGGCCGTTGCCGCGTGGCCATCAGCCCGGATGACCCCTCCAGTGCCTTCGCCCTGCTGGCCACCTCCGGGAGCCAATTCGGCGGCGTGTTCCACAGCGCCGACGCCGGCGTGACCTGGGATGAGATCTGGCCCTCCGGTGTGGAGGGATACGACATCTGCCCGACCAACAACCAGGCCCGCTACGACCTCGCCCTCGGCGTGAAAAAGGGCGATCCCGGCATTGCGTTCGTCGGCGGCCAGTCCTTCTGGCGCTGCGGCCCGTCCTACCAGGCCGAGCAGGCCGCCAGCATGGGCGGCGGACCCGCCAGCCCCTTCTACATCCACGCCGACGTGCATGAGGTGATGTTCACCCCGGCCGGCACCATGTATGTGGCCACCGACGGCGGCATCTTCCGCAGCATGGACGGCGGTACCACCTATCAGGAGTGCAACCGCGGCCTGCAGACCACGCAGTTCTACGGCATCGCCCACGGCCCGACCAGCGAGGTCGCCGGTGGCATGCAGGACAACGGCACCATGCTCATCCCGGGCAACGGCACGTTCTTCAACGACCTCGACGGCACGTCCGTCAACGGCGGTGACGGATTCGACTGCGCCCTGTCTCAGGCCACCGGCCTGCAGGAGGGCATTCCCTTCTTCGCCACGTCCCAGAACGGTCGTCTCAACCGTGGCTTCTTCGTGGCCGGTGCCCCCTTCACCCAGGGCGGCTCCTTCTACGACAACTGTCTCGTTGATCTGCTTAGTGATGACGGCGAACTCGGAGGGTTCTACACCTGCATGAACCTCTACGAGAACTTCAACGACGAGAACAGCGGAATGACGGTCCCGCTGGTCAACCCGTGGGACGAGACCATCGAGGACAGCACCTTCACCATGGAAACAGCCAACCTCAACCGCCCGTTCGAGTACACCCTCGAGCAGCCGCTGCGCTATTGGGATGTGCTCATCCGCCCGGAAATCGTCTCCGAGACGGGACCGGTGGAGAACACCGAGTTCCCCTGGCTCGACGACCAGGATCTGACCGTCCTGTACGATTGCAATGATGTCGAGGTCATCGAGGACGGCGACACCACCATGGTGACCGTGTGCGACACGACGTGGACCTACGCGGCCGACACCCTGTACGACGTCCACGAGACCCTCGAGGTGACCGACCCGTACACGTCCATGACCGTCATCGGATTCAACGGCGGCAACGGCGTATGGATGACCCGGAACGGACTCAATTTCAATGCCCAGCCGCGTTGGTTCTTCCTCGGAAACGCCCCCGCGGGCTCCGGCACGAAGTCCATCGAGTTCGCCGTGGGCGATCACCCCGAGGCCGGCAACCACATCTTCGTGTCCGGCTGGGATTCCAAGGTCTACCGCTTCAGTGGCCTCAACAACGTGTGGCAGCACGACGGCACCTGCGACGTGCCCGACGGCGTGACCCGCACCCAGATCATGGCCACCGGCGCCGTGGTGACGGGCGTCGCGGTCGACCCGAACGACCCGAACCACGTCATTGCCACGGTCGGCGGATACGGCACGGTCAGCGGCGGCAAGGTCCAAGAGACCTTCAATGCCCTCGACGCCTCCCCCGATTGGGACAACATCTGGTTTGCCAGCAACAACGACCTGAGCAAGATGCCGGTCTACGACGCCATCATCGACCAGGGTGACCCGACGGGCAACACCATCCTCGTCGGCACGGAGCACGGCATCTGGCAGACCATCGACGGCGGTGAAAACTGGACGGTCGAGAACCTCGGCATGGTGGCCAACGCCGACGACGTGGCAAGCCCGGTCTTCTCCATGGAGCAGCAGTGGCACATGCCGATGGAGTGGTCCGAGGTGACCAACAACGGCGCCATCTACGCCGGAACGCATGGCCGCGGCATCTTCCGCAGCGACACGTACCTCGGCACCGAGGAGCTGACGCTGGAGGCCGCCGTGGACCAGCGCAACCTGCTCGTGTACCCGAACCCGGCTGAGGGGGAGGACGTCACCGTGAAGTTCGGCGAGGGCTGGTCCCAGCCCAATGTGGTCCTCTACGACCTCAATGGCCGCCCGGTCCGGTCCGTGAACGGACAGGCCACGGCAGGAGGTCAGGTGCGCCTCGCTGTGGGCGACCTCGCCCCAGGTGTCTATCTGGTGACGGCCGAGGAGAACGGCCACGTCGAGAGCGCCCGCATCATCGTGCGCTGATTCCGGTCCAACCGGAAGGGAGCCGCCGCCTTTTCCTTCGGGAAGGGGCGGCGGTTTTCGTTTCAGGTCCAGTGCCGGAGGGCCGGGCCGTCCCCGTCGAGGGTGACGTAGGTGCGGTGACTGATCCAGTCCCCACAGTTGAGGTAGCGGGCCGTGCGCGCGCCGTCGGAGGAGGTGACCTCTAGGTCGAGCGGGAGGTGGCGGTGACCGAAGATGAAGGCGTCATAGGCTTCCCGGTCGAGGACGTCGCGGCAGTGGTGGAACAACCATTCGCCCTCGGGGCCCGTGTAGTGGGCTTCGTCCTCGGCCCCGGAGGCCCGGCTGTCCCGGCTCAGCCTCGAGCCGATCCGGAACGCGAAATCGGGGTGAAGCCGAGCGAAGGCCCACCGGGCGGCGGGATTGCGGAACAGGCGCTTGAGGGCCTTGTACTTGCGGTCTCCGGGCCCCAATCCATCCCCGTGGCCCACGAGGCAGCGGTAGCCGGCATATTCGACGTCGATGGGGTCCGCGTGAACGTGGACGCCCAGCTCATCGGCGAGGTAGCCCCGCGTCCACATGTCGTGGTTGCCAAGGTGCCAATGGACCTCGAGTCCTTCATCGACCAATTCTCCGATGCGCCCGAGCAGCCGCACGGCCCCCTTCGGCACCACATGGCGCCACTCGAACCAGAAGTCGATCAGGTCACCCACGAGGTGGAGACCGTCCCCTTGGCGGCCGACCTGGTCGATCCAGCGCAGGAAGTCCCGTTCCCGCTCCCGCGAGGCGGAGGCGTCGGGCGCACCCAAATGGAGGTCGGAAGCGAAGTGGAGGGCCAAGGGAGGCGGATCAGAGCAGTTTGTCCAGTTCCCGTTCGAGCTGGTTGCCACGGAGGTGCGTGGCGACCACGGTGCCGTTCCGGTCAATCAGGATGGCGTGGGGAATGCTGCTGATGCCGTAGAGCTCGGTGGCGACGCTGCTCCAGCCCTTCAGGTCGCTGATGTGGTCGTCCCACACGAGACCATCCTGTTCGATGGCCCGCTGCCATTTGGCCACATCCCGGTCCAGCGAGACGCTGAACACCTCGAATCCCCGGTCGTGGTACTCGTTCCAAGCCCGGACGACGTTGGGGTTCTCGCGGCGGCAGGGGCCGCACCAGCTCGCCCAGAAGTCCACGAGAACCACCTTGCCGCGCAGGTCGGACAGGGCCCGCTCCCGGCCATCAGGATCGTTGAGGGCGATGTCGGGCATGGCCATTCCGGGTTGGATCAAGTCGTTGCGGCGGCGCTGCTGCGTGCGCGGTTTGGCGACGTTGGCGAGTCGATTGGACAGGTTGCGGTGGGCGACGGTGTGGCCCATGAGGCCTTGCGTGTTGTCCAATACCTCCTTGGCGAGGGCGCGGTCGGCCGAGAGGTCGAGGTATTCGATGGCGAGCAGGCCCACAGGGTCGGCCTTGTGGTCGCGTACGGTCCGACGGGCGATGCCCATCTTCAGGTCCTTGCCGGCGTCGAACTCCGTGCGGGCCGCGTTGCGGGCATCGATGGGCAGGGAGGGGTCCGTGGCCCGGCCCTTCCAGACCAGCATGCTGTCGTTCACCGCTCCCGTCTCTCGGACGAATTCAGCAAACGCCGCGGACCAGGTGTCACCCTCGACAGTGATGTCGGTGGCCAGGCCCTTGCCCGACTCGATGGTGCCGGCGATGCGCATGGAAGACAGCGAGTCGGCAATCACATAGAATTGGCGTTCGCCAGCCGTCAATTGGTAGACGTCGAGCGGCAAGCTGGCGAGGGCCTCTGGTCCGAACGCAAAGGCCCCGGTGGCGTCCACCTGGGCGGTGTCAAAGGGGGCATATC